>JAEXXW010000627.1 GCA_023405565.1 Pseudomonadota bacterium | reverse complement strand
GATGAAAGACGAGCATGCCGGCGACAAGGGTAATGTCATCCCGCGCCTCAAGATCAGCGGCGTACCCACGGAAGCTGTCGAACTCGCGCTCATCTGCCACGATCCGGATGCGCCGCTAGCCCATGGCTTTACGCACTGGACGCTTTACGGCATTGCGCCGTCCACCACCGATCTCACCGATGCGCAATCGAAATTCCGCGTTGGGCCGAATGGCGCCGGTCAGCCGGGCTATTATGGTCCTCAGCCGCCGGCGGGACATGGTCTGCACCATTATTATTTCTGGATCTACGCGTTGAACACCAAGGTTGAGGGGACGCCGTCCCGCGAGGAGTTTCTCGATCGCTACAGGACAACATCATCGAACAAAATCGTGTGATCGGCGTCTATCAGAACTGATGGATGTCGCTCTGGTGACAGATAGCTCGACGGCGGCGCAGGCCGCCGTTTGTGTGGTGGCCAGACGGCATAGATCTCCAGCGCGAGCGATCGCCAGCAAAGAATGAGTGCCCTCGATCACGAACCTTTCCCTTGAGGTTTGTTTTGTAATGGTGCTTGCGCGGTTCTGCAGCGATGTTGAAACCCGCCAGGCGGCTGGATCAAGATAGACACAGCGGCGCGATCATGAGGCGCCCGCGCGACCAGTGGGCGGGCTTCGCGAGAGCGGCAGCATTGAGCCGCCCGACAACATTCACCGCGAGATATGTCTGCCAAGTGAAGCCCCCAAAGTGAAAAATGGGCGACTTCATAAAGCGTCTTGGCCGCGGTGCTGGATACGCCGATCAAACGCCGAGCGTGACCGGATTCGGGGATTTGCGCCTGATCTGCCCCCTTTGAAGTGGTCCTCCCTGAAGTATGATTTTCGGATGGAGGGTAAGATCGATGGCAAGGAAGCGACATCCGGCCACTCCGCGAGACTTGGGGTAGGGCCTTTTCTCCGGCAGTCGGGTCGCTGGGTGACCCGACCGAGATTCTAGTCCAGGCGCGATGAGAGTTTATTGCATAGCGATCTCCATTTCGAGTGGCTTCATATCGCTGTAGGCTGCAGGTGCGGGAGGTCGGTATCCAAGCGATGAGTGCAGGCGTTTGTGATTATAGTGTCGTCGCCATTGGTCAATGACGATCCGCGCCTCCTTCAAGCTGTAGAAGATCTCGCCGTTGAGTAATTCATCACGCAGCTTGCCATTGAACCTTTCGCAATAACCGTTCTCCCAAGGACTACCGGGTGCGATGAACAGAGTTTTCGCCCCGATCTGAGCAAGCCAGTCCCTGACGACCTTGGCTGTCATTTTCGGCCCATTATGGAACGAATGTGAGTGGGAATGCCTTTTCTCAGCATCACATCGGCGAAGGTCTCGATGACGCCGAAACTCGTGATCCGCCGAGCGACCCGAATAGCAAGGCACTCGCGTGTGTACTCGTCGATCAACGTCAGCAGGCGGAGTGATCGACCATCATGGGTTTGCGCTGAGACAAAAGCTCTGGCTTCGAGTGTGCACGTCAAAAGGACTCCGAAAATCGCAACGCGAGCGAATGTCTTGCTCATGTCTAGTCATTCAGCGAATGATTAAAATCCTATATTGTAAAATATAATCTACGAGCAAAAACGTACAGGAAAATGTGACGCTGAGTCCGTGGACGATTAGTCGACATCCGGGCCGCATGCTCGGATGGAGAATTACAGGAAAATCCTGGGACGGAATGTCCGGGCCGCCCGAAAGGACTTGGGCTGGTCCCAGGAGGACATCGCGTTCGAGACTGATATTGACCGGACCTACATCTCCGGGATCGAGAGAGGGCTCAGAAATCCGTCACTGGATATGCTGGTCAAGCTGGCGAAGACGCTGAAGACGACGCCGGCAGAGCTTTTGAATCGATAAGAGATCTGGACCTCTGTCAGTCTCAGGGCGAAAACGCACGCCTTAGTTTTTCAGACTTTGATTTCGGGTAGGGATCGGGCTTCTACATATGACGCCCTGAAGGAAACCCGCAAACTTGCCACGAGTGCTGCCTCAAGCTCAGTGCCTCGTGATCCGGTGGCCGATTGTGAGACTTGAGCGCAAGGCATCTGCTCGGAATTGAATGAGGCTTGGTTCATCGGCGTTTCCCCATCGCTAAAAAAAATTCTACAGCATTATTGCATGGAGTTTGCAATCCACTCCGCGTCATCGGCAATGGTTTAGCTTCGACGTTTCTCTTGAAATAGTTTCGCAATTCGTCTGAAGCCGCCGACGCGACTCAAAGAAAGGATCGCTTCAACAGCCTGCCGGTTGTGCTACGACTTTCTGCGATCTCGGCTTCCTTACGGGCTTGGCTGATCGTTCGCCCGGCGTAGATTGGACATCGATTGGTGGAGTTCAGCTACGATCTGATCCGCGCTAAGTTGCTTTTTTTGGGCGTCTTCGAGTGTTCTTTCCATGCCAATTATCTCAATCTACCTAATCCAAGAAAGCTCGGTCAGGTTACTCCTGTGTGCGTGTGGGACATTTTTTCAATAACAAACTCGGAATATCGGCTTTACTCGACATTCGGCCAGCGCCGCTGTTATAGAGAGACCCATGCGTTTTGATAAAATATGGCGCGGTGCTCGGATTGCGACACTCTCGCCGCAGCGGGGAGGGCTGGGCGAGATCGCTGGTGCGGTCGCAGCCAAGGACAGCAGGATCGTTTTTGTTGGTCCTGAAATTGAATTGCCGACCGGCGCTGACGCCGTCGATATCGTCAATCTAGACGGTCGTTGGATCACGCCCGGTCTCATCGACTGCCACACCCACCTTATCTACGGCGGCGATCGCGCGCACGAATTCGAGTTGCGTTTGAAGGGCGCAAGCTACGAGGAAATCGCACGGGCGGGCGGCGGCATCGTCTCTACGGTGAAGGCGACGCGCGCAGCGAGCGAGGACGCGTTGGTCGCGCAGGCTTTGCCGCGGCTCGATGCCCTGCTGGCGGAGGGCGCCACGACCATCGAGATCAAATCGGGTTATGGCCTCGACCTCGTGACAGAAACCAAGAGCCTCCGGGCGGCAAAGCGGCTTGGCCGCGAACGCCACGTCGATGTCGTGACGACCTTTCTCGGTGCGCATGCCATGCCGCCCGAGGCTCACGACAAGGATGGGTTCATCGCCAAGGTCTGCGCGATGATTCCGCAGATCAAGCAAGCAGGCCTTGCGGATGCAGTCGATGCCTTCTGCGAGGATATTGCATTCTCGCCCGAGCAGGTCGCACGCGTGTTCGAGGCTGCAAAAGCTCACGGGCTTCCGGTAAAGCTTCACGCCGATCAGCTATCTAATCTGCATGGTGCCGCGCTCGCCGCGCGTTATAACGCGCTGTCGGCGGACCATCTCGAATATACCGACGAGACCGGTGCTGTGATGATGGCACGGACCGGAACCGTTGCGGTGCTGTTGCCTGGGGCTTTCTATTTCTTGCGCGAGAAGCAATTGCCGCCGGTCCAAGCGTTGCGCCAACACAAGGTGCATATGGCGATAGGGACCGACTGCAATCCTGGCACCTCGCCGATCACATCGCTTCTTTTGACCATGAACATGGCCGCGACTATTTTCCGCCTCACCGTCGAGGAATGTATCGCTGGCGTGACCCGCGAGGCCGCGCGTGCGCTTGGCCGGTTGGACGAGATCGGCACCATCGAACCCGGCAAGGTCTGCAATCTCGCGATCTGGGATATCGAGCGTCCGGCCGAGCTAGTCTATCGCATCGGCTTCAATCCTCTCCATGCGCGGGTCTGGCACGGCCAATAACTGGCCCCTTAAATCTGTTTGTGAAGGTCACACCTGCGGGCTGGCGCCATTTCGGGATCGCTGATGTTTCGTGCGCTTCAAGCGAGCAGATGATTGGAATACCGGATTTAGGCTTGCGCAAGTCGTGCCACGGCCTTTCGGTACTTGGAGGCGATCTCGTCGTGCGCGCGGTGCCGACCGCGTTCAACAACCGGCTCTCCGCCCGCGATCACCAGATCAATCAGACTGATGCCTCCAGAGAAGACGTAGACATCCAGCACCATGTCACCCGTCGCGCCGGTGAGGTCTGGGTGATCGGAGTTGAGAACTAAGATATCCGCACGGCAACCCACTTCGATCGAGCCGAAGCTGCCTCCCAGCGCCTGGGCGCCGCCCTGCAAAGCATTGTCGTAGAGCGAACGCCCGGTTGACTGGCCTTCCACCGTTGTCATCACATTTCGCGCGCGATGCTTAAGGCGCTGTGAATATTCAAGCTGGCGCAGTTCACCCGGAGCATCGATCTCGATGTTGGAATCTGTGCCTATCCCGAAGCGGCCATCGTTTTGCAGAAACAGTTCTCCATTGAAGATGCCATCCCCCAAGCTGCCTTCAGTCAGAGGGCAAAGCCCAGCTACAACGCCCGCCTTCGCGACCTTAAGCGTCTCGTCAACCGTCATGTGGGTTGCATGGATCAGGCACCACCGTTGATCAATCGCCGCATTGTCCAGAAGCCATTGTACCGGCCGGGCGCCGAGCGCGGCGACGCAATCATTGACTTCCTGGGTCTGCTCGGCGGCATGAATATGTACCGGCACTTGCGGGAATGCCGCCGTGACCGCGCGTAACTGATCAGGTGACACCGCGCGCAGCGAATGCGGCGCGATCCCGAAATTCGCGCCGGGCACCATGGCGACAATCTCCTGCAAACGTGCCACTAGCGTGAGGAAACGATCGGTCGAATTGAGG
>JAEXXW010000562.1 GCA_023405565.1 Pseudomonadota bacterium | reverse complement strand
ATGTGGTTGTGCTTCCATTCACCTTTACCGATCGGAGGCGTCGAAACCTTTCTGGCGTCTCTCACGAAAAAGCCCGGCTGACCGCGCGGTCGCCGGGCTTTGGATGAGGTGGCGCAGATCACATCTCGGTCTGCTGTGCGCCGTTTGCCTTAGTAGCCGTAACCGTAGGACTTATAGCCATAGCTCGGCTTGTAGCTGTTGTAGCTGTAGCCGTAGGAGTAGGAATAAGACGGCTTGTAATAAGACCGATAACCGTAGCCATAGTTTGAACCGTAGCCGTAACCATAGCCACCGGCCGAGGCGGCTGTCGGGGCGAGGGCGGTGGTGATGAGAGCGGCACCGGCGGCGAGAGCGAGAATGGTGTTGCGGATCATGGCGAAGTCCCCTGTGTTTGGTGGAAGCGATCATCGCCTCCTACACATGGGTCGGTTCGGTGGCCGGGTTGGTTCAATGAGTTTCCGGAAAAGATAGGTGCCTGTCAGCAGTGGTTCCGGGATGCGCAACTGTTGCCAGCAAGCAACACAGCCAACGGTCCAGCGTTTCTTCCCGGCCACACGTTTTTGGGAATGAACTCCGGCGCGTAAGAAGCCGTTAACCGGCAACTCCTTAAGCGTTATGGATAAAGCGGGAGGGGCGAATCTTGACCGGCCGCTGGCGAACACTGATTCATGCTGCCGCGTTGTTGACGCTGACGGGGCTGTCGCCCGCGCTCGCGCAAAGCCGTGCCCAGGCTCCCACAGCTCTTCCGGTTGCAACCGACATCCGCGTTGCGGGTGATGATCAGTCGACCCGACTGATTATGGATGTGACCCAGAATCTGGGCGTCCGTGCCTTCACTCTGGCCGATCCTTATCGCGTCGTTGTCGATATTCCCCAGACTGTATTTCAGCTTCCGCCGAAATCGGGCGAGACGGGGCGGGGGCTTATCAAGGCCTATCGCTTCGGTCTTGTCATGGCTGGCGGCTCGCGCATCGTCATCGACGTGAACAAGCCGGTGCGGATCGAACGGGCGCAGGTGCTGGATGCGAAGGATGGGCAGCCGGCGCGGCTGGTGCTGGAACTGTCGGCAACCGACCGTGAAGCCTTCATGCGGCATCTGGCCCTCGACCGCACGGCGATCCGAGCCAATGAAGCCATTCGCAAGAGTATCGAGACCGGTGTCGCCGACAAGACGCCCAGCGACAGCCGACCGCTGATCGTCATCGATCCGGGGCACGGCGGGCCGGATACTGGCACCAAGGCCGGCGGCGGCGAGATCCTGGAAAAGGATGTGGTGTTGGAATTCTCCAATGTCTTGCGCGATCAGCTTGAGAAAGGGGGGCGTTACCGGGTTGTGATGACCCGGACCGACGACACCTTTATTCCACTGATAGATCGTGTGAAATTTGCCCGGCTGCGGCAGGCGCAGCTTTTCATTTCCATCCACGCTGACGCCTTGCCGAAGTCCGAAGGCGATGTGCAGGGGGCGACCGTCTATACCTTGTCGGATACCGCATCGGACGCCGAGGCCGCCAAGCTTGCCGAAGATGAAAACCGGTCCGACGCCATCGCCGGTATCGATCTCGCCAAGGAGCCGAACGATGTGGCCGACATCCTGCTCGAGCTGGCGCATCGCGAGACCAAAACCTTTTCCCATGCTTTCGCCAGACTGCTGATTGGCGAGATGCGGAATGCGGTCCGCCTGCACAAGAAGCCGTTGAAGGCGGCCGGCTTCGTGGTGCTGAAGGCGCCGGACGTGCCGTCAGTGCTGATCGAGCTCGGCTATATGACCAACAAGCAGGATCTGAAGCTGCTGACGTCAGAGGCGTGGCGAGCGAAGACGGCCACGACCATGGCCGAAGCGGTGAATCAGTTCTTCCGAACCCGAATCGCCGGCACAGAAGCGGCACCAGCGGCGCGCCGTTAACGGCTGTCGAGAAGTGGTAAGATTGGGTTGCCGGGCCTCAGTTTGACCATAAAACCGCGCGACGACGTAAAAAGTCGGGTGGATGAGAGACGGTTCGCGAAAATCGCGGTATTATCCAGACAAACAGTGCGGGTCCGATGCGGTGAGCATCGCCGGCAGACGGTGGCTTAACGTTCCCAGCGGTTGAACGATCATGAGATTGATGCTGCGCTTCTTCGGCTTCCTGTTTGCGGTCGGGACCATCCTGTTTCTGGTCGGGGTCGCCGGCGTCGCGGGCATGATGTGGCATTATTCCAAGGACCTGCCGGATTACTCCCAGCTCCAGGATTACGAACCGCCGGTGATGACGCGGGTGCATGCGACCGACGGGTCGCTGGTCGCCGAATATGCGCGCGAGCGCCGGCTGTACTTGCCCATTCAAGCTGTGCCGAAGAGGGTCATCCACGCCTTCATTTCGGCCGAAGACAAGAACTTCTATGAGCATGGTGGCCTCGATTTCAACGGCATGGCCCGTGCCGGTCTGCTCTTCGTCCAGAACTACGGCACCGGCCGCCGCCCCCAGGGCGCCTCGACCATCACCCAGCAGGTGGCGAAGAACTTCCTTTTGACGAACGAGGTGTCGTTCACCCGCAAGATCAAGGAAGCGCTGCTCGCGATGAAGATCGAGCGCGCCTACACCAAGGACAAGATCCTCGAGCTGTATCTGAACGAAATCTATCTCGGCTTCTCGGCTTACGGCATCGCCGCGGCATCGCTGCTTTACTTCGACAAGTCGGTGCACGAACTGACGGTCGCGGAGGCTGCCTATCTTGCAGCATTGCCGAAAGCGCCGTCGACCCTGCATCCCTTCCGTCAGCGCGAGCGTGCAACCGAGCGGCGCAACTATGTCATCGATCGCATGGTCGAGAATGGTTACGTGAAGGCGGAAGAGGGCGACAAGTCGAAGAAGGAGCCGCTGGCCGTTACCGCCCGTCCAACCGGATCGCACATCTTCGCGGCCGAATATTTTGCCGAAGAAGTGCGCCGCGAAATCTATGACCGCTACGGCGAGAAGAAGCTTTACGAAGGCGGTCTGTCGGTTCGCGCAACGCTCGATCCAAAATTGCAGGCGCTGGCCCGCAAGGTGCTCGCCGATGGTATGACCAAATATGACGAGAACCAGGGCTATCGCGGCCCGGTCCAGAAGCTCGACATTTCCGGTGACTGGGGTGTGAAACTCGCGGAAGTGAAGGCTCTGTCCGACATCGGCTGGAAGATGGCGGTCGTGCTCGAGACATCCGACCAGTCCGCGCGTATCGGCTTTCAGCCGGCCCGCGAGCCGGGTGGCGCTATTGTGCGCGAGCGCCGCGTCGGCATCGTGCCGATCGAGGGGGTAAAGTGGGCCAAGGCCGCTGCCGGACCGAACCGTGGGCGTGTGCCGGCCAAGGTCAGCCAGGTACTCGAGCCGGGCGATGTGATCTATGTCGAACCGCTGGCGGCCAAGGACGCGCAGCAGGAACAGAATGCGCAATTCCGTCTGCGTCAGATTCCCGAAATCAGCGGCGCCATCACCGTGATGGATCCATGGACGGGTCGCGTGCTGGCGCTGGTGGGGGGCTTCTCGTTCGACCAGAGCCAGTTCAATCGCGCGACGCAGGCGCTGCGTCAGCCGGGTTCGTCCTTCAAGCCGTTCGTCTATGCAGCCGCACTCGACAATGGTTACACGCCGTCAACGGTGGTGATGGACTCGCCGATCGAAATCGATCAGGGACCTGGCATGGGTGTGTGGCGGCCGGAAAACTATTCGGCCGGCAAGTATTACGGACCCCAGACGCTGCGTTTTGGCATCGAGCATTCGCGTAACGTGATGACGGTGCGTCTTGCGCAGGACGTCGGTATGCCGCTGATCGCGGAATACGCCAAGCGCTTCGGTGTTTATGACGATCTGCCGCCCTATCTGTCCTTCGCGCTCGGTGCCGGTGAGACCACGACGCTGCGCATGACGGCAGCCTATTCGATGTTCGCCAATGGCGGCCGCCGCATCAAGCCGACGCTGATCGATCGCATTCAGGACCGCTACGGCCACACGATCTATAAGCACGATCAGCGCGAGTGCCGTGGTTGTGACGTCGATCGCTGGGCCAACCAGCCTGAACCGACATTGGTCGACAAGCGCGAGCAGGTCATCGATCCAATGACGGCTTATCAGATCACCTCGATGATGGAGGGCGTGGTCCAGCGTGGCACGGCGACAACCGTGCGCGAGGTCGGCAAGCCGGTGGCTGGCAAGACCGGCACGACGAACGATGAAAAAGATGCGTGGTTTGTCGCTTTCTCGCCGGATATCGCGGTCGGTGTCTATCTTGGCTATGATAAGCCCAAGCCGATGGGCCGCGGCGCGACCGGTGGCCAATTGGCTGCGCCGGTGGTGCGCGACTTCCTGAAAGTCGCGCTGGCCGACAAGCCGGCCGTGCCGTTCCGTGTACCGGCGGGTATCAAGCTGATCCGCATCGATCCGAAGAGCGGCATGCGCGCCGGCCCCGGATCTGAAAAGGTGATTCTCGAAGCCTTCAAGCCAGGCACCGCGCCGCCGGATTCCTATTCGGTCGTTGGATATTCCGATGGCGGAGGCGGAGGCAATTACGGCGGCTATTCCGGCGACAACAGCAACAACGATCGCTTTATCCGCTCCGGAACCGGGGGACTTTACTGATCCTGACCGTCGTTTCTCTCCACAAGGCCGTGCCTCGCAAGGGCGCGGCCTTTTTGATTTCGGTCGAACGGGTTGCGTCGGCAACGGT
>JAEXXW010000527.1 GCA_023405565.1 Pseudomonadota bacterium | reverse complement strand
CGCCGACACGTCGTCCTTGTAGTCAGCGGCAACACGCTTGAGCCTGCAGATCGCCACGGGATCTTCTTCCACGCGGCCGCGCCGGCAGGCGGGCTCACATGGCCGGTCGCATGTGCGCCCGAGAATTCCCGGAAACACATTCGATTTCCAGTTGATCATGTAGGCGTCGGAATAGCGCCCTTGTGCGATCAGACGAATGTATTCGGGAACTGGCGTATGCGCCGGACAGGCCCACTGGCAGTCGACGACTTTATGGAAATAGTCAGGTGCCGAAATATCGGTCAGCTTCATTTCCGTCCTCGGACGCGCCTCAGGCATGCGCACAGGTGCGCACGCAAAGGCGCAAGCAGCATTTCACATCCCCAATCGTCCGGCTTATATCCGCCGAATCCAGATCCAATTTTAATTGGACCATTTCTGAAACTATATAGGTCAAAAGTTCGATATAGGAAGTCAATATCGAGTTAAGTGATCCAACAGGAGCGTGAATGCATCGCTTGCGGATCGCGTCGATGCTGGATATTGCGATGCAACAGATGGGAAAAAGCCACTTTGGCGCGGGCCCGAGTAACGTCATTTAAAGCCATGAAAAAATCAGCCTCGCCGGGTCGTACTTTTTGCATTGCAGGGCCGCGAGACCCGGCATCCTCATGCCGTGATCGCGGCCAGGCCGACATCGACTTCTGGTAAGCGTGCGAGACAAAACCTGATGAAGCTTGTCATCTTTGATTGCGACGGCACGCTGGTCGACAGCCAGCATATGATCTGCGCTGCCATGCAGCGCGCCTATGACGCGCATGCCATCGTTTGCCCGCCGCGCGAGCGCGTGCTGTCGATTGTTGGTCTGTCCTTGCGTGAAGCCTTCGAGGTCCTGGGGCAGGGACATGCGGATTTCCCTTTCGACGGCATGATCGAGCAATACAAGCAGGCCTTCTTCGATCTGCGTCACTCCGTCGAGCATCAGGAGCCGCTTTACGACGGCGCGCGGGAGATGATCCTCTCGCTCGCCAATCGCAGCGATTGCCTGCTCGGCGTTGCCACCGGTAAGTCGCAGCGCGGCGTTCGCGCGATCCTCACGCACCATGATCTGTTGTCACATTTTTCGACCATCAAGACCGCGGACGATGCGCCATCGAAACCGCATCCCGGCATGGTCCTGGAGGCGATGCGCGAGGTTGGAGCTGAACCGGCCGATACGCTGATGATCGGTGACACCTCTTACGACATCGAGATGGCGCATGCCGCCGGCGTGACATCGATCGGCGTGACATGGGGGTACCACAAGGAACACGTGCTGAAGGCGAGCGGCGCCCGTCATGTCGTCGCCGATTACAGGGAACTCGCTGCCTCCATCGACGATTTATTCTTCGCGCCGCAGGCGGCCTGAAAGCCCAAGGGCTGAGACGAATTGCTGAGACGAGTTCATGCGCGATATTTTCGAAGACATTTTCAAGAGCAACCCGCTTGATCCGATGGAAGCGGCGAGACGAAATGTTCGCCCAACCCTGCGCAAGCGTTTCTATGAAACCGCCGGCGTCACGCAGAATGGCGACCAGTTCGAGGTGACGCTGGACGGCAAACCGGTCCGCACACCATCGCGTCGGCCGCTGGCGACGCCGTCGAAGGACTTGTCGCAAGCCATCGCCGATGAATGGCAGGCGCAGGCCGATGTGATCGATCCGGCCCGGATGCCGCTGACGCGGCTTGCCAATTCGATCATCGATGGTGTCGCCGATGCGCCGGAGCCTGTCCGTGACGAAATCGTCAAGTATCTCGGTTCCGATCTTTTGTTCTATCGTGCCGACGGCCCCGAGCGATTGATCGAACGCCAGACTGCAGCCTGGGGTCCGGTCGTTCACTGGGCCGCGGAGCAACTGGGCGCACGTTTCATCATGGTGGAGGGCGTGGTGTTCGCCGCTCAGCCGCAGGAGGCTGTGCTGGCGGCGAGCAAAGCCGTTCCGTCGGATATCTGGCGGCTGGGCGCGACGCACTCGGTGATGACGCTGACCGGCTCTGCATTGTTGGCGCTGGCATTGGCCCATGATGCGATCTCGGACGAGGAGGCCTGGGCTGCCGCTCATGTCGATGAGGACTGGCAAATGGAACAATGGGGGCGCGACACGCTGGCCATGCAGCGCCGCGAGCACCGCCATGCGGAAATGAAGGCCGCCGCCGCGATCCTGAAGTTAATGCGATAAAATTCATACCGCGTCGCGACAGGTCACGATTGCGCCATACCGGCAGGTTTTCTGCGGCTTATGAGCATGATTGATCGTCGCAGCTTTATTATGGCCTTGGCCGGCGTCTCGGCTTATCCCCTTGTCGCCGATGCCTCTCCGGATTTCGAACTGAAGACCGACATGGCCGCCCGTTTCAGCGAGGTCGGCACGGATGGCGTGTTCGCAGTATTGCGGCTGCGCGATAACAAGCTTCTGGCAAGCGATGAAGGGCGCCTGCGCCGGCCCTTCATCCCGGCCTCGACCTTCAAGGTGCCGCACGCGCTGATCGCGCTGGAAACCGGCGTCGTTGCCGATGCCGACAAGGAAATCATCCACTGGGATGGTCAGGTGCGCTCGATCGAGGCCTGGAACAAGGATCACACCTTGCGCAGCGCCATGGCCGTGTCGGCGGTGCCGGTCTATCAGCAGATCGCCCGCCGCATCGGTACAGAACGCATGCAGAAATATCTTGATGCGTTTCAATACGGCAATCGCGAGATCGGCCCGGTGGTCGACCGGTTTTGGCTCGATGGTCCGTTGAAGATTTCGGCGCTGGAGCAGATTGAGTTCTTCGACAAGCTGCGGCGTGGCGATCTGCCGGTGTCAAAGCGCAGTCTCGATATCGTTCGCGACATCATTCCGTCCGAGGCGATTTCCGGCGGCGTGATCCGTGCGAAAACCGGGGCTCTCGGTCTCGACGGGACGCCGGGTGAAAAAGCAACGCTGGGCTGGCTTGCCGGCTATGTCGATCGCGGCGAGGATTCATCAGTCTTTGCAATGAACATCGACATCCGCAGTCCGGCCGATCTGGCGCGGCGCATGGCGATCAGCAAGTCGCTGCTGGGTGAGATCGGCGCTATCTAGTTTTCGGCGGGTAGTTTATCCGCCCTCATCTTGAGGAGCCCGCGTAGCGGGCGTCTCGAAAGCTAGGGGCGGCCCCATCCGCCAATCTCGGGTTTATTCGAGATTGGATTCAATGATGCGCAAGTCGGCCAAGGCCGACTTGCGATGACGCCTTGCTCTGCAAGGCTCCTCAGGATGAGGCCGGTTTGTTTGGCTCGTTGACTTATTGTCCCGTCGCAGTCGCTGCGCGGCCGCTCTCGTAGAGGAACCACACACGCTTTTCGGCTTCATCGATGAAGTTCTCGAGCAGGCTGGCCGTGGCCACGTCTTCATGTTCGTCACAAAGGTCGTGCACCTGCCGCATCGTCGCGATGAAGCGCTGGTTGTCTTCACGAAGTTCGGCCAGCATGTCCTGTGCGTCGACATAAGGCGCTTCATTGTCCGACAGCCGCTGCTGACGGGCGATGTCGCCGATCGAACGCAGGGTCGTCCCGCCGATCTTGCGGACACGCTCGGCCAGAACGTCGGTCATCGCAAAGATCTGGTCGCCCTGTTCGTCGAACATCAGATGATAGTCGCGGAAATTCGGACCGCTGACGTGCCAGTGGAAATTCTTTGTCTTCAGGTAGAGAGCAAAGGTATCGGCCAACAAGGCATTCAGCGCACCGGAGAGATCTTTGGTGGCATTGGCGCCAAGGTCGGTGGGGGTGGCGAGGCGGGCTTTGGTTTTTTCAGCGCTCATGGCGATGCTTCCGGTAATAATGGTTGGATGATTTGATTAGACTAGCACAGGCGGGATGACGGCTTTTTGTTCCAGGACAACGAACAGGAGACAGTAAATAGCTCGTTAACGTCCATTTCACCCTTGAACATTAGCATGCCTGCATGACTGCAATTAGTTCGGCCTTGCTTCAAAATGGTGTTTTCAGCCCTTTAACGGCCGAGAGCACGACTGCGCAGGCGGGTAAGGCCGTTCTCTCCAATTCTGTCACGGTCACGCCCCCCGCATCCGAAAGCGCGTTATCGCCCGCTGCCGCGCTCATCAAGGGCATGGCCGCCCGTCTGGCGTCGCAGCAGAGCGGACTGGCACCGCTCTATGCCGATCTCGAAGCGGCGGCGGTGCGCAATGATCTGCCGCAAGCCGTGCGTGCGGCCGCGCAATCTTTGCTGTCGTTGCGCGTGGATGCCGGCAATGCCGATGCGCTGAAGGCCGCAATGCTGAAATCGGGCCTGTTCACCGAAGCGATGCTGGCTGGTGGCGCTGCGCCATCGGGGGACATGAAGGCGGCGTTGCTGTCGCTGCGGCAGACGCTGCAAAGCTGGCTCGGTGCCTCCGTGCCGGAGACGCGCGTGGATCCGCAAGTGCCGCCGCCCTATCGTGGCGCTGTGCCGGTGGCGCAACAGCCTGCCATACCATCGATCGCAACGCTCGACACTCGCGCTGCCGGTCTTAGTCTGCTCGCCGAAACTGACGGTGCGCTGGCGCGCCAGACTTTGTTGCAGATCGCGTCCCTGCCGGACGTGGTCGCCGCCCAGCCGCAATCCGATGCCCCACCCAGGCTGACGATGGATATTCCGCTGGTGACGCCGCTTGGCACCGCGATCATCCAGCTTCAGGTCGAACATGACGAGCAACGCAAGGATGGTGAAGCCAATCGCGAGAAGACATGGCGGATCAACCTCGCCATCGATATCGAGCCGCTGGGTCCCGTACGCGCCAGCGTATCGCAGGCCGGTGGTTTGACCCATGTCGCTTTGCTGGCCGAGCGCAGGGAAAGCGCACAGGCCTTGCGTGATGACTTGCCGATGCTTGAAGCCTCGCTCGCCGAAGCGGCGCTTGATGTCGGCGACCTGCAATGCCGGACCGGCAAGCCGCAAGCCTCGTCGGCGCCGGCCGGATTGTTCGTGGATCGCGCGTCATGAGCGGACAGAAGGTTGCTGTCGCCCTGAAATATGACGCGCCGACCGCGCCGCGCGTCACCGCCATCGGGCGGGGCGAACTTGCACAGAAAATCATTGAAGCGGCGGAGGCCAATGGCGTGCCGCTCTCCGACAATCCGGCGTTGGCCGAAGTCCTGTCGAAAATCCCGCTGGATCAGGAAATTCCTGAAAGCCTCTATCGTGCGGTCGCAGAGGTGCTGAGCTACATTCTGCGCACATCGGGGCGGCTGGGCTGATCACGAGATCACGATGACTTTGGATCGAATCGATCGGAAATCATAAACGTGATCGATTCCAATACAGATTCCAATACATTAGAGCATGAGGTCATCCGAAAACCGCTTCGCACTTTTCGGCATCATGCTCTGTCCTGTTGATCGCTGCCGGTTGATAGGCGCGGCTGTTTGTAGGACAGTCGCGCCGCATCGATCATCCGGAGATACCAGCGCTTAATGGCACGCGTCCTCGCCGCATTCCTGCTCGTCGCGACCGCGATGATTGGGTTGTCCGCGCCATCATCGGCGCAGACGCGGCGCGCGCTGGTGATCGGCGTCGACGATTACCGCAACGTCGCCAAGCTTCAGAAGGCGGTGGGCGATGCGCGGGCGATGAAGGCTGTGCTGGAGAAGCTTGGCTTCGAGGTCGATCTCCTGGCCAATCCGGATCGCTCCGGTTTCAATGCCGGCATCTCGGCCTTTGCCCAGAAACTGAAAAGCGGCGACGTGGCGCTGGTGCATTATTCCGGTCACGGCGTTGCGCTCGACGGCGAGAATTACCTGCTGCCCATCGATGCGCCACGACCGGATCGTGTCGACAAGGAAGGCCTCAAGCTCGAATCCTTCGCGCTGATGCCGCTGATCGATCGCCTTCGCGCCACCGGGTCGAATGTGCAGATCGCCATCATCGATGCCTGCCGCGACAATCCTTATGCGCAATCCGGTACGCGTTCGATTGGCCGCAGCGGTGGTCTGGTCGAACCGGGGCGGCGGCCGGTCAAGGGGCAGGGCGGTTTCTTCATCATGTTCTCGGCTGGTTTCGGCCAGACAGCGGCAGACCGTCTGAGCGACAATGATCGCGAGCCGACTTCGGTCTATACGCGCACGCTGCTGAACAAGATCAGCGTGGAAGGCAAGCCGATCACCGATTTGGCCCGCGAGGTGCGTGAGGATGTCGAGGCGCTGGCGGCGACCGTGAACCACGAGCAGCGCCCGGCTTATTACGACGAGTTGTCGGGCCCCTTGTTCTACTTCGCGCCACCGCGTAGCGGTGTGGTTGCCGCAATCCCGCAGCAAGCGGTATCGAGACCGGCTGAGCAAGTGGTGTTGCCTGCGCCGCCGCAGCAAGCTGTTGCTGCGCCACAGACAACATCCACCACCACGCAGCCGAGTTTCGATTGCACCCGCGCGCGCGCGCGGGATGAACTTGCGGTGTGCGGAGATGTCGAATTGTCGGCGCTCGATCGCTCACTGTCGCAGGTCTATTACGCGCTGGCCGACAATCTCTCCGGCGATGCGCGGATGGCGTTGCGTGTCGCGCAAGGGCAATGGCTGGGGCAACGCCGTCTGTGCGACGCCAACGTGTCCTGTATCGGTCAGGCTTATCGCAGCCGCATCGCGCAATTGCAGGGTGGTAGTGGTACCCGGCAATCGAGCCTTGCGCCTGTTCCGGCCCGGACGGCCGCGCCGCCGCGCCCGAGCTTCGATTGCGCCAAGGCGCGCAGGCCGGATGAACTGGCGGTCTGTTCCGATGCGGCACTGGCCGCAAAGGATGTCCGTCTCTCGGAAGTGTTCGGCGAGTACCGTGCGCGCCTTGCGCCGGAGGCGCAGAAGCAATTGCTGAGAAATCAGGCGACGTGGTTATCCCAGCGCGGACAATGCGGGGCCGATGCCGCTTGCGTCGGCCGCGCTTATGATGATCGTATCCGCCAGATTGAAGTATTTTTATCGCGGCGCTGAACCTTCTTCCTTTTCCGGGCGACATCGTTTTCATGAAAATCACACTCGATCTGTCGAAGCTGCTCGAACAGGGCAAGATTACACCTGCCGATGCCGAGCGCCTGAAGGCGCTGGCTGCGAGCGAAACCGGCAATCTTGGCCTCAATATCCTCATCGGCTTCGGCGTCATCGCCGCAAGCGCCGGCGCCGTCGCGGTGATGCTGACGGCGTTCGCTTTCACCGCGCAATCGGCGGCGATCATCGGCGGTTGCGTGTTCGCGCTCGGCCTGTTGCTGCTCTTGGCGCGCGGCGAGATCGTCAGCCTGCTGTCGCAAACATTGATCCTGATCGGCGCGCTGACCGGCGGCGCCGGCCTGCTCATCCTTGAAGATGGATCGCTGCGGGCTGCGGCCTTCGTGACGGCGGTGCTGGCGGTGACGGCAGTGCTGGCGCGATCGAGTTTGATGGCGTGCTTGGCAGTGGTGTCGCTGGCCGGCTGTCTCGGCGCGCGCACCGGCTACATCCATGCGATGTATTCGCTGTCGATCCAGGAACCGCTGGTCACGGTGGTGCTGTTCTCAGGCCTGGCACTTGCGCTGTATCTGATCTCGCAGCGGGTGAGGGCGGATTACGAGCGCATCAGCCTCGCGGCTGCACGCATGTCGCTGGTGCTGGTGAATTTCGGCTTCTGGATCGGCTCGCTCTGGGGCGACCGGCTGCGGCTCTATCGCTACATCGTCTACAACGATCCGAAGGGCGGACCGGATTTCACCGCCTATGGTGCTGTCATTCCGCCCTACGTCTTTTCGATCGGCTGGGCGGTGGCTCTGATCGCCGCCGGCATCTGGGGCGTCAAGTCCGGCCGGCGTTGGGTGGTCAATCTCGCTGCGGTATTCGGCGGCATCCACTTCTATACGCAGTGGTTCGAATATCTCGGCGCCAATGCCTTCAGCGTGCTGGCGGGCGGCATCCTGCTGATCGTGATCGCCTTCGCCTTGCGGACGCTGAACCGCAAGGCTGCGCCCGCATCGTGAGCTATTCTGAAAAAAAATTGTCGCCGGGACCCGGTGGGGCGTTAGCGAGCCCCGGCGACAACGGCCTGAGGCTACAGACAGGCCGCCTTCACAACCGCCGGCGTGGGCTCCCGCGGCGGTAACAGGACGAACAGGCTCTTCAGCCGGTCCATCATCCCGGAAAGATCGAAGAGAGAATGGTCGCTGTGACGGTCGATGACGTCGCAGGCCGTATAGAATTCCTGACCGTCATCATTTGTCACCACGTCAACGCGCGTCTGTGTCAGCGCGCCATAGGCATAGATGGCGGCCGCGCAGGCGCGGACGCTCGCGTCGTCGGACAGGTCCAGATAGTGGAGGATGGCACCGTCCATCTCGAGATCGGCCATCTCATCCAGCCGCTCCGCAGCGGCATGCACGATATAACCCCCCGCCAGGAAGCGCCGCACGGTCTCCTTGCCGCTCACGGACGCGGCGCCCGTGACCACAGCAACTTTTAAGAGAGGTGTGGAAAAACTAGTATTCATGCTGGCTCCTGGTTCGGCCCCCCAGCCATCCCGGATCAACGTTACAGATTGACAAATTACCGAAATTTGTTACATTGTCAACAATGACTGAAACCTATTCACAGGATCGTGAAGACGAGCGCCGCGACGCCATCATGGCCGGCGCGCATGCCTGTTTTCTGCAATACGGCTTCTCCAAGACCTCGCTGGATGACATCGCCCAGCGGGCTGGTATCTCGCGGCCGTTGATCTACCGGAAGTTCAAGAACAAGGAGGACATCCTCGCCGCTCTCTACGACTTCAAGCTTAACGCTCTCTATCCGCAGATCGAGGCGGTGCTGGCCGAGTCAACCGAAAAGCCGGGCGGCAAGCGCGAGACGCTGCTGCGGATGTGGGACGTTCTGCTGCTTGAGCCGTGGGCGGAGTTGATCCAGGTGCCGATGATCTCGGAACTGTTCGATGCCTGTTCGCGCATCCTGCCCGAGCTGGAAAAGAAGCACGAAGACCGGCGGATCGAATATGTCCGGGCCGTGCTCGGCTCGGACGAGCTTGCCGAGGTCTTTGTGCTGGCCACCAAGGGGCTGACCAAGGATCTGCCCAGCGAAGCGGTGCTGCGGCGCCGGCTGACGATCCTGATCGATCGCTTCATCTGATCGACGCACGGCCCGCTGCGGCCCGGTGACGCGAAATCCTGCCTCGTGCTATGGCCAAAGGCAGGAATTCGAGCGCGGGGCAGAGGGCGTCATTGGCATGAAGGACATCATCGAAAAACTCGATCTTCGCCGCAAGGACGCCAAGCTCGGCGGCGGCCGCACCCGCATCGAGGCGCAGCACAAGCGCGGTAAATTAACGGCCAGAGAGCGCATCGAACTCCTGCTCGACAAGGGCTCGTTCGAGGAATTCGACATGTTCGTCGAACACCGCTCCAACGAATTCGGCATGGAGAAGCAGAAGGTGCCGGGCGATGGCGTTGTCACCGGCTGGGGCACGGTGAATGGTCGCACCGTCTTCCTGTTCTCCAAGGACTTCACCGTATTCGGCGGCTCGCTCTCCGAAACGCACGCGCAGAAGATCATCAAGGTGCAGGACATGGCGCTGAAGGCGCGGGCGCCGATCATCGGCCTGTTCGATGCCGGCGGCGCGCGCATCCAGGAAGGCGTCGCCGCGCTCGGCGGCTATGGCGAGGTGTTCAAGCGCAACGTGATCGCCTCGGGCGTCATCCCGCAGATCAGCGTCATCATGGGGCCGTGCGCGGGCGGCGACGTCTATTCGCCGGCGATGACCGATTTCATCTTCATGGTGCGCGACACGAGCTACATGTTCGTCACCGGCCCCGATGTGGTGAAGACCGTCACCAATGAAGTGGTGACGGCGGAAGAGCTCGGCGGCGCCTCGGTGCACACGACCAAAAGCTCGGTTGCCGACGGCGCGTTCGAGAACGATGTCGAATGCCTGCTGCAGATGCGCCGGCTGATCGACTTCCTCCCCGCGAGCTTCGATGCCGGCGCGCCGGAATGGCCGACGCTCGACGATCCCGACCGCATCGACAATTCACTCGATACGCTGATCCCCGACAATCCGAACAAGCCCTATGACATCAAGGAGCTGATCACGAAGGTCGTGGACGAGGGCGACTTCTTCGAGATCTCGCCGAGCTTTGCGAAAAACATCGTCACCGGCTTCGGCCGCGTCTCAGGCCGCAGCGTCGGCTTCGTCGCCAATCAGCCGATGGTGCTGGCCGGCGTGCTCGATAGCGATGCCTCGCGCAAGGCCGCGCGCTTCGTGCGTTTCTGCGATGCCTTCAACATCCCGATCGTCACCTTTGTCGATGTTCCGGGCTTCCTGCCGGGCACGGCGCAGGAATATGGCGGGCTGATCAAGCATGGCGCCAAGCTTCTGTTCGCCTATTCGCAGGCGACCGTGCCGCTGGTCACCGTCATCACGCGCAAGGCCTTCGGCGGCGCCTATGACGTGATGGCGTCTAAGCATGTCGGCGGCGATCTCAATTATGCCTGGCCGACGGCGCAGATCGCGGTGATGGGTGCAAAAGGGGCGGTCGAGATCATCTTCCGCAGCGACATCGGCGACACCGACGCCATCGCCGCGCGCACCAAGGAATATGAAGAGCGTTTCCTGTCACCCTTCGTCGCCGCCGAGCGTGGTTATATCGACGACGTGATCATGCCGCACTCGACACGCAAGCGCATCGCACGCGCCTTGGCGATGCTGCGCACCAAGAAGGTCGAGATGCCGCCGAAGAAGCACGATAATTTGCCGTTGTGAACGACACAGAAAATGCGTTGCTGAATTTAGGACGTGGAAAGCCGTATGCCGATCAAAAGCAGTCTACTTTCCTTTTAGACTGGGAGCCCTAAAAATTCCTGCTGATTTAACCCGGCTTATTGCCTGCTGACGTATAGACAGGGTTGATGAGTCGACAAACGTCCTCAATTCAGTTTGACGACCGCCAGAGGCGGCATTTTCTTTATTAGATGAGTCTCTTGGGTTTTTCGTGACAGGCTTGGCTGTCTCACGGTTGGACATTGCCGCACCTTTGCTGAGTCGTTAGCGCACTATACTTCTTTTGCGGTAAGGTCAGCAATAACCTTCGATTCGTATTCAACAGGTCCATCCAGCGGAACACGAAAACGCGGAAAGGCCGTCTCTGGCTTTTGCGGCGCATACTTGCCTGCGCTCTTGCGTTCCGTTTTGGATTTGAAGAGTGTCAAATAGTGTTGAGGTGCAATGCCGTCGTATTGACGAAAGATCACGCGGTTTTTGTCGTCCGGGTCTTCCGTAATCGAGTCGTAGTGAAGTGTAATAGCAAGGCTCTTACGATAAGGTTCGATATAGGCAACGGAGGATATGCCGGCCGCGACTATATGCCTTGCGCAGTTATGGCAAGGATAGGTGGTCGTATACATCGTGGCTCCAACCAAAGAATGTCGTCCCTCGCGCGCAACTGCGAGGATTGCTTCCATTTCCGCGTGGATTGAGCGAGAGAACTCGGTTAGGTCGTCTACCTCTGTTCCTTCTAATGCGGCCCGAATACTCTGTTTGGATGCCTTTCTTTGCATCAGCCCAGATTCAGAGACGCGGAAAGCAATGCCATCTACAATTTTATTTCTGCGAACCTCGTTGTGGCAGATCCTGCTCGCCCATTTATAGCACCGATGGTCTTTGTCTTGGATGTTGCGTTTTGATTCATCCCACACGTTTTGGTCGTCTTCGACGTAAAGGCCACCTCTAAACTTTGGCACATCATTCCAGCCAACCGAGATAAGTTCGCCGCTGGCGGAAACGATTGCTGCGCCTACTTGCCGAGACATGCAGGCTGACCCGACCATCGCTGCTGTTGCCTCGTACATCGCAGCTTCGTCTTTTGTTGGTGTGTGGATTTGAGAGTTAAAGATTATCTCGAGGTATCGAGTGAGGCGCTGTTTCAACTCATCCTTTTTTCGGTGATTTCAGATAAAAAAATCAGATTGGACAAATATCTTTCTGGTCATTTGTCCAAAGGTAAGAACTTCGCCTTGGTCCCTGTCAACGACTGTCTGGACATCTTTTTCTTCTGCGCCGTTATCAATGAGACGGCTCTTCCTAATTTGATCGGGTGCAAAAATGCCAAAGAGACATAGGGTCTCTCTATAAATTTGTCTAAGCAGGTAAAGTTCTTCGAGGTTTTTGATGGCGTCAATTATGTAAGCTCGTCTACCAGGAAGCATCGTGCCATTTTGCGCGTAGCCATTTCTCGATTGTCGAAACTTTGCAATCTGCTCTACAGCCTTCTCGGCGAGATAATTGTTGCCGAACTTCTCGCGAAGTTGATTCCCCGTGTTTTGCATCTGATCGATGTAATCG
>JAEXXW010000489.1 GCA_023405565.1 Pseudomonadota bacterium | reverse complement strand
GTGCCGTATTCTGGCGCTATACGTCAAGCGAACCGGTCAAAACCGCTGACACGGAGCCGCCATCGGTTCCAGTAACGGTCACGACTGTCGTGGCGCGTGACGAGCCGATTTACCTGTCCGGTCTCGGCATCGTGCAAGCGTCAAACACGACCGCGATCCACACACAGGTCGATGGCAAGCTGCAATCGGTGAATTTCGTCGAAGGCCAGATGGTGCGTCAGGGCGACGTGCTGGTGCAGATCGACCCGCGCCTCTATCAGGCCGCACTGGATCAGGCGAAAGCAAAGAAGGCGCAGGATGAAGCGCAGCTCGTCAGCGCTCAGAAGGATCTGGAGCGCTTTCAGACACTGGTCGCCAAGTTCGCCGAGACACAGCAAAATCTCGATCGCCAGACCGCCGTCGTCGCTCAGGTGAAGGCCTCCATCGATGCCGATCGGGCGGCGATCGAGAGCGCACAGACGCAACTCGACTACACGACGATCAAGGCGCCGACCGATGGCCGCATGGGTATCCGCCAGATCGACCCCGGCAACATCGTGCATGCAAACGACACGGCGCCGATCGTCATCCTCACCCAGACGAAGCCGATCTCTGCCATCTTCACCCTGCCGGAGAAAAATCTCGGCGATGTGCGAGCGGCGATGGCGCGCGGACCCGTTTCTGTCATCGCGTATGATCAGAATGACAGCAAGCCTCTGGCCACCGGCACGCTAATGCTGATCGACAACCAGATCGACCAGTCCACCGGCACGATCAAGCTGAAGGCCAGCTTCCCCAACACCGATGAGCGGTTGTGGTCCGGCGAGTTCGTCCACGCGCATCTTCTCAACGAGACACAGAAGAATGCGCTGGTCGTGCCCGCCGCCGCGATCCAGCGCGGGCCGCAGGGCCTGTTCGTGTGGAAGGTCGATGCCGATGGCAAAGCCCAGCCGCAGCCGATCGAAGCGCCGATCATGCAGGGCGACATCGCCATCGTCGGCAAGGGCCTGTCGGCCGGCGACAAGGTTGTTCTCAACGGCACATATCGCTTGCAGGCGGGGACACGCGTCGATGCGAGGCCACAAGTGACCGCGGCCGGGAGCGGCTCATGAATATCTCCGAGCCCTTCATCCGGCGGCCGATCGCTACCTCGCTGCTGATGGCGGCGATTGTCTTTGCAGGCATCTTCACGTGGCCGCTGCTTCCGGTCGCACCGCTGCCGCAGGTGGATTTCCCGACCATTCAGGTCACCGCACAATTGCCGGGCGCCAGTCCCGACACGATGGCGGCCGTCGTTGCCGCCCCGCTGGAGCGGCAATTCGGCCAGATCTCCGGCGTCACGCAGATGACGTCCATCTCGACGCTCGGACAGACAACGGTCACGCTGCAATTCGACCTGAACCGCAACATCGACGGCGCGGCGCAGGACGTACAGGCCGCGATCACCGCTGCCGGCAAGCAATTGCCGACCACACTTTCCCTGCCGCCGACCTATCGCAAGACCAATCCAGCCGACTCGCCGATCATGATCCTCGGCGCGCATTCCGATACGTTGCCACTGATCGAGGTGGACAACTACGCCGACAACATCGTCGCCCAGCGCATCTCGCAGGTGCCGGGCGTCGCCCTTGTCACCATCGGCGGCGAGCAGCGTCCGGCGATCCGCGTCCAGATCGATCCCGGCAAGCTCGCAGCCACCGGCATGACGCTGGAGGATGTGCGCGGCGTCATCGTCAACGCCACATCGGACGCGGCCAAGGGCAACCTGAACGGCCCGCAGAAAAGCTTCACGATTGCCGCGAATGACCAGCTCACCAAGGCGTCGGGCTATGACGATGTGATCCTGGCCTACAAGAATGGCGCGGCGATCCGCGTGCGCGATATCGGCCAGGCCATCGACGGGCCGGAGAACAGAAATATCGCCGGCTGGGAAAACGACAAGCCGGCCGTCGTGCTGGTCGTGTTCAAGCAGCCCGGCGCCAATGTCATCGACACCGTCGACCAGATCAAGGCAACGCTGCCGCAGCTCAGCGCCATCATCCCGCCGGCGATGAAGATCGACACCATCGTCGATCGCACCCAGACCATCCGCGCATCGGTCAAGGACGTGCAGTTCACGCTGATCCTGACGATCGGCCTCGTAGTCATGGTCATCTTCCTGTTCCTGCGCAACCTCGCGGCAACAATGATCCCCAGCATCACCGTGCCGCTGTCGCTGCTCGGCTCGCTGGCCGTGATGTATCTGCTCGGCTTCAGCCTCGACAACCTGTCGCTGATGGCGCTGACCATCGCCGTCGGCTTCGTGGTCGATGACGCCATCGTCGTGGTCGAGAATATCTATCGTCACCTTGAAGACGGATTGTCGGCCACCGAAGCGGCCCTGAAGGGCGCGCGCGAAATCGGCTTCACGGTCATATCGATCAGCCTGTCGCTGGTCGCCGTGTTCATCCCGCTGCTGCTGATGGGCGGCATCGTCGGCCGGCTGTTCCGCGAATTTGCCATCACCGTCACGCTGGCCATTGCCATCTCCGCCATCGTCTCGCTGACGCTGGCACCGATGATGTGCGCCCGCTTCCTGAAGAGCGAACCGAAATCACATGGTCAAAAGTCTCATGGCCGCCTTTATCGCGCGATCGAGGCAGGGTTCGATGCCATTCTCAACGGATATCGGCGCACGCTCGACATCGTGCTGCGCCATCAGGCGATCACGCTTGCCGTCTTCTTCCTTACGCTGGGACTGACACTCGTTCTGTTCATCGCCATCCCGAAAGGCTTCTTTCCGGTTCAGGACAACGGTCTGATCCTCGGCCTGTCGGAAGGTTCGCAGGACGTCTCACCGGCGGAAATGGCCCGCCTGCAACAGACACTGGCCGGAATTCTGTCCAAGGATCCCGACGTTGAATCCTTCGTCTCGATCATCGGCGCCGCCGGGGCGCAGACGACCAA
>JAEXXW010000474.1 GCA_023405565.1 Pseudomonadota bacterium | reverse complement strand
GAAGAGCCGACCACAGGCCACATCCATCTGCATGGCCGTGGTCTCGACGGTTTGGGCTTTGTGTTCCAGCGCGATGTGCTTTTGAACTGGCGCACGATCATTGAAAACGTGCTGTTGCCGATCGACTTCAAAAACAAAAAGCCGAAGGCCTATCGCGAGAAGGCCGTACAATTGCTGGCAACATTCGGCTTGAAAGGTTTCGAGAATAAACGGCCGTGGGAATTGTCAGGCGGGATGCGCCAGCGGGCTGCGATCTGCCGGGCGCTTATCGACGATCCGCAATTGCTACTGATGGACGAGCCGTTTGGAGCGTTGGATGCGCTCACGCGAGACGAGTTAAACGTCGAGTTGCAGAATCTCTGGCAGCTGACGCGCAAGACGGCGATCTTTGTCACGCACAGTATTTCCGAAGCCGTGTTCCTGTCGGACCGGGTTGTGGTGATCTCCGACAAGCCGGGACGGATCGTCGAAATCGTCGACATCGATTATCCGCGTCCCAGGACGCTGGATATCCGCGAAGAACCGAAATTCGGCCGCTACAGCCGTCACCTGCGGGACGTGCTCGACCGCTACGATCTCGCGCGCAAGGTCTAACCGTCATGGCTTTTGTCCGTTCCTGCCTGTCGCGCATTCCGTCCGAAATCTGGACGTTGCTGGCACTTCTGGCGTTGTGGCAGGCGGTTGTATCGCTCTTCTCGGTCCGCGAAATCCTTGTGCCCGGCGTTAATGTCGTACTCAGGGAAATCGCGGATAACCCGCAATTCTATTTCACCCAGTCCATGCATACGCTGGGCAATACGCTGGCCGCTTTTGTCATTTCCGTGGTGTTCGGTGTCGGTCTTGCTATCGCCATCGTCTATTCCAAGTTCCTCGAGAAAACGCTTTACGCGGCGCTGGTTGCTCTCAACAACGTGCCCAAGGTGGCGCTTGCGCCGCTGTTCGTCATCTGGCTTGGCACCGGCAATGCGTCGAAGATCGCGATGGGCGTGCTGATTTCCATCTTCGCCATTGTTGTCGATGCGGTGCTCGGACTGCGTTCACTGACTCCGGATATGATCGATCTTGGTCGCTCGCTGCGCGGTTCTGAACTGAAGACATTGTTCAAGCTCCGGCTGCCGAATGCGCTGCCCAGCATCATGGCTGGTACGAAGGTTGCGGTATCGCTCGCATTGGTTGGTGCGATCGTTGGTGAATTCGTCGCGGCCCAAAGCGGCTTGGGCTTTGTCATCATGAGCGCGCAGGGAATGTTCCGGACGGACCGGGTGTTTGCAGCCATTCTGTTGCTGGCTGTGATCGGGACGGTTCTTTTCTATCTGGCAGAGTTTCTCGAAGCAAAACTCATCCCCTGGCACGAATCGCACCGGCAGCGCTCTGCACCCGCACCGCGCAGGAATGCTCCGGCCCCCGCAAGCCAAAGCGCGAAGGCGTGAAGGACGTTTCAATCATCGCCGGTTGCCGGAGCGGCAAGCGGATATCGCAAGTTCAACGCTGTCAACAAGCGTCAGAAAAGGAGTAACTCAATGGCTCTCGTCCCGCTCGCAGACAAGGGAAACGTCCTGCACATTTACGACTTCCGCGTGAAGGAAGGGATGGGCGACGAATTCATCAGGCAATTCGAGGAATTTGACTATTCCGACAACAATCCGATGCACAAGTCGCCCGCACAGGTTCGCGACGGTGTGTTGTGCCGTGATGCCAATGATCCGCATCGCTTCTTCCTGATCGGCGAATGGAAAAGCATCGAGGAACACAAGAAGATCCTCAAGCTGCTGGCCGAGGAAGTGCGTCCCAAATTCGTGATGCTGGTTGATGGTGGCCCCGCGAATTTCCAGCCGGTTTATGCGGAAATTGTGTCGAGCACACCGATGGAATATCTCACGCCGAAAAGCTGAGCATCAAAGAGCTGAGCGCGATAGCTGGAGCTGCCGGTCATCTACATCGAGGGCCGGCAGCGTTTCAGAGCGTCGCAAATCGAGTGGCTCTTTTCGACGTCGCTTGGAATGAAGGTTTAGGAGATCAGGTTGCATGTCGTGGCATGCCGTCGCGAAGACTGACGAAGTGGTTGAAGGCGAGGTTCTGGGAGTATCGGTCGCCGACCGGATGATCGCGCTTTACCAGATCGACGGGGAGTTCTTCGCGACTTCGAATATCTGTACGCATTCGTTCGCCTTGCTGTCCGACGGCTATCTGGACGGCGACTGCATCGAATGTCCGATCCATCAGGCGCTGTTTCATGTGCCGACAGGCGAGGTGCGTGCCGAGCCGGCCACGGAGCCGCTTGAGACCTTCCCCGTCAAGGTGGAGGGTGAAATGCTGATGGTTCAGTTGCCGGCGGCTGAATAGAAAAGTCGAGTTTGGATGGGGCATGGCGCAGGCTGTCGAACAGGCGAAAGGAAATCTGGCGAGAGCCAACCGAATCCTTGTCATACAGGGTGTGCTGGATGCTTTTGGGCATGTGAGCTGCCGAAGCCCCGAGAACTCCGATCGCTTTTTATTGTCGCGATCTCTGGCGCCCGAACAGGTGACGGCGAACGATATCCTTGAATTCGACCTGTCATCTCAGCCGCTCGCTGCGGGCGCTCCTGCTTTATATTCTGAGCGGGTCATTCATGGCGCAATCTATCGCGCTCGTCCGGACGTGATGGCGATCTGTCATCACCATGCGGCAGCCATCCTGCCGTTTTGTCTCACTGATCTGAAGCTGCAGGTGGTGACCCAGCTTGGCGCCTGCATTGGTTCGTCATCGACACCGATGTGGGACCAGCGCACGGAATTTGGCGCGACCAATCATCTGGTGACGACGGAGCCGCAGGCGCAATCGCTGGCGCGCTCTCTCGGCGATTACCCGATGGTTCTGATGAGACGTCACGGTGCAACTGTTGTCGGCTCTGCCCTCGACGAGCTGGTGTTTCGTTGCGTCTATAGCTGCCGCGATGCCGATTTGCAGCTTCGCGCCCGACAATATGGGACAATCGACGCCTTCACGGATGCGGAAATCCGGCTGGCGGCGCAATTTCCCAGAACAACCCTTGTGCGGGCCTGGGATTATTGGAGCGACACTCTTGTCGCTTCTGACGCCACGCGAACCAATGTCGAAACGGAGACGGCGTGATGACGATGCATGTCGATCAAACGGTCTATCAGCAGCAGGGGTTTGGCCGGGCGTTGCAGCCGGAAGCGCCTGCCGCATTGGTGCTGGTGGATTTCACGGTAGCCTTTGTCGATCCCAAGCACATGGGCGGCGGCAATATTGAGCAGGCAGCGCGCAAATCCGAGGAACTGCTTGCTCTCGCGCGCGCCGCAGGCTGGCCGATCGCGCATACCCGCATGGTCTATGCTGACGACGGCAGCGATGCGAATATTTTCTCTCGAAAGATTTCGGGGAATCTGAAGATGACCGAAGCGGCGGAGATCAGTCAGATCATTGCACCATTGTCGCCTCGTCCGGGCGAACTGGTCGTCAGAAAAAACCTGCCATCCGCCTTCTTCGCCACCAATCTGAATGCCTGGCTGACCAGCCGTGGCGTGAAGACCGTCGTCATTGCCGGTGCAACCACGAGCGGATGCATACGTGCGAGCGTTGTCGATGCCATGTGCTTCGGTTTCATTCCTGTGGTCGCGACAGACTGCGTCGGGGATCGCTCGATCCAGCAGCACGACGCCAATCTGTTCGACATGCAGCAGAAATACGCCGAGCTGATCGATTTCCAGGGCCTCAAGGCGCTCGGCCTGAGGTGACCTTTACGGGACCGGGTGCCGTGGAAGGGGAGACTCATTCAGGCGGAGCGGGTTGCAGGCGGACTATTGACAACCCCGCCGCAGTCCAGAATGTAAGGACATTAGGTCAATTAAGGCGGGTGGCCGTCAGACCTGTGTCCGTAACCGATGCCACCAAGAAACCGCGCAATGTCCAACACGCTTCTGACGCTGCTCAGCACTGATACCATCCGGCGCCACACCGAGGCGGGGTTCTGGGCCGATGATACGATCTATGATCTCGTCGCGCGGCATGCGCAGAGGGACGGGGATCGTCCGGCCATCCGCGACCGGCATCAGCGGCTGAGCTACCGGCAGCTACAGGCCGCCGCTGACGCTTTCGCCACCGATCTGGATAAACGGGGCCTGAAACCCGGCCAGCGTGTCGCTGTCTGGCTGCCCAGCCGGATCGAGAGTGCGATCGCGCTGCTGGCATGTTCGCGCAACGGCTATGTTTGCTGTCCATCTCTGCATCGCGACCACACCGTGCGTGAGATCGCCGAACTGGTGGAGCGGATGCGCGCCGCGGCGCTTGTCGTTCAATCGGGTTACGGTGCCGATGCGGACAGGCGCGATATTGCCGAGCAGTGCAAGGACATCAAGTCGCTCCGTCATATCTATGTGCTCGACGTGCCGGAGGCGCAGATCGACTCCCGTTTTCCGACAAGCTCTGTCAGGGCGTCGTCTGCTTCGGTCTGGCGCAAAACCGATCCCAATCAGGTCGTCTATCTCGCATTCACGTCCGGTACGACAGGCCAGCCGAAAGGCGTGATGCATAGCGACAATACACTGCTCGCGAATGCGCGTGCGATATCGGCGGACTGGGCGATCAATGGTGATTCGGTCGTCTATTCGCTCAGTCCGCTCAGTCACAATCTCGGCTTTGGCGCGATGGTGATGACCTTCTACGCCGGCGGCGAACTCGTGATCCACGATTTGCCCAAGGGAGCAAGCCTCGTCGATCGTCTTGTCGAAACGGGCGCCACGTTCCTGGTCGGCGTTCCGACCCATGCTATCGATCTGCTTCGCGAGTTGCGGGCGCGGAATATAAAAGGTATCGGCAATCTCAAGGGTTTCCGTATTTCCGGTGCCGCCGCACCGCGAGAGGTGGTCGCGGAGTTGCTGCAGAACGGCGTCGTTCCGCAGAGCGGCTACGGCATGACCGAAACCTGTTCGCATCAATATACGCTGCCGAACGATCCACCCGAGCGCATCATCGAAACGTCGGGGCGGGCCTGTCCCGGCTATGAAATCCGCATCTGGCGGCAGGATGATCCGGATACGGAAGCGGCGGTGGGCGAGGTCGGGCAGATCGGTGGCCGGGGAGCAAGCCTGATGCTCGGCTATTTCGACGATCAGG
>JAEXXW010000447.1 GCA_023405565.1 Pseudomonadota bacterium | reverse complement strand
CCTTCAGAGGAACAATGGCTTCCGTCGTTCGTGAGAGCGGTTGCCCCTTCGCATCCGTATCGTTTGACGGAGCGGGGGACGTGGCGGAACCGGCTGGTTTTGCGGGCGCTGCCGGCGCCGGGGCCTGCGCGGATGCCGGCGAAGCAGCCAGGATCGCGACAACAATCATCAAGGCGGCGAGCAAACCGCGGAACAGGAAGCGAATAGACATGGGCCTTCCGTGAGACCGGTCTCCCGTTGGTCGCGCTCTGCAGAAACGCACGGAACACCGGATTCTATGGGGAATCAGTACACGAACAGCAAGGAAATGGACGGATTTGATGCAGAATCGTTTGTCGGCGAAGCGCTAAGAAGCAGCCGAATCGGCAGGTATTATGGCATCCGGAAAAATTGCGTCACCCCAGGCCAGTCGACGCGCCTGACGGAACGCTGCCCCATTCCGACGGGACCACAGACGCATGACCGCCGAGCCATTATCTTCGCATAATTTCAACGAAGCCGTGCCACCGCGAAGCACCGGTGGCGCGATCACCCGCGCCTGTGGCTGCCGTGCCGGCTGACGCGATGCTGCGATGTAAATGAACTTTTCGTCCTCCCAGGGCACGTCACCGGACTTGACCTGTCGATGCATCCGCGAGCGCGCGACGCGACGGGAAAAATGGCACCAATCGGGCGGCGTGAGCGGACAAGCCAGCGCGTGCGGACACGGTGCAACGAGATGGGCACCGGCCGCCACAAGCTGCGCGCGCACCGCCAGGATTCGCGACCAGCCCGCCGGTGTCCCAGGTTCAATCACCACCAGAGTGTGGGCCGTTGCTTGCCAAAGACTCTCGATCAGCGGGGAGATTGCGGGGGGCGCTAGTTCGTCGAGGACATAGGAAAGCAGGACAAGATCATAGGCTTTGCCCAGCGACGGAAACGCCGCGAGATCATATGACAACCATTGCGGCTGTCGAACACCACCAGCCATCAGCAAATTGTCGCCTACAGCACGGATCGCGGGCGCATTTTCAAGCAGAGCCGCCTCGGCAATACCAGGCCAGCAATCCCGTGCGGCCATCACACCGGTCCCCGGTCCGGCGCCGGCATCCAGCACCGTGTTCGGCGCAAAATCGGGCTGCAACTCCGCTACAGCGTCAAAGCTTGCGTGAATGGCCGCATAGGTCGCGGGCATGCGGGCCGCGAGATAAGCCAGTGCCGCCAGTTTATCTGAGAGATGCTGACGTCCATCGCGCGTTTCCGCGCGATAACGCTCGGACAATCGCTGCGCGGCCTGCTGCAGGTCGCCTAACGGCACGCCTTCGAGCGCGGCATCAACGGCCTGACGGATTGCACGCGGGAGTTCCATGTCGCACGACCACAAAAAACAAGGGCGACGAAATAGCTTCGTCGCCCCCGATAATCAAACGTCATTCAGGATCGAGTCCATGGGGCCGGATCACGCGCTCCCATTGAGCAATCCTAGAACTCGCGAAGCTCCTCCTCCGCGTTCAAGGCGATGGCGAGATTGCTTTGCATCCGGCCAACCGGGCCGCCGCGCATTGCGCGCTGCGGCGCAGCTTTCCTTTGAGGTGTCGCCTGCTTGCTCACCGGCGCGGGCGCCCGTGACGCGACACCGTCGCGATCAAAACGGAAGTAGCCGACACGCTGGTTCATCGCCGCCTGCTGCTCTTCCAGCGTCTTCGCCGTCGCCGCGTTTTCCTCAACGAGGGCCGAGTTTTGCTGCGTGACCTCGTCCATCTGGCTGAGTGCGCGGTTGACCTGATCAATGCCGGTCGCCTGCTCGGCGCTGGCGCTCGCAATGTCGGCAACGATATCCGCCACATTCCTGATCGACTGAACGATCTCCTCGAGCGACTGGCCGGCGCGATTCACCAGCTCGACACCGTCCTGAACCTGACTGGATGAGCCAACGATCAGGTCCTTGATGTCCTTTGCAGCTTGTGAGGAGCGCTGGGCGAGGCTTCGCACTTCCGACGCCACCACCGCAAAGCCGCGGCCCGCTTCGCCGGCACGTGCCGCTTCCACCGCCGCATTGAGTGCAAGCAGGTTGGTCTGGCGGGCGATTTCGTCGATGACAGAGATGATATCCGAAATCTTGCGGGACGATTCCTCGATCCGCGCCATCGCATTCACCGCTTCTGCAACGACGGCTCCGCCCCGGCCGGCGATTTCCTGCGTGCCCTGCGCGAGCTGATTGGCGTGTTGCGCATTCTCGGCGTTCTTCTTCACCGTGGCAGCGATCTCCTCCATGGAGGCGGAGGTTTCTTCAAGGCTCGCGGCCTGTTCTTCCGTCCGCTGCGAGAGATCGGTTGTGCTGGTGGAGATTTCGGCTGCCGCGCTCGACACTTCCGTGCTGGACAAGGCGATATTCGAAATCGTGTCCTGAAGCTGGCCGATCGCGGCGTTGAAGTCGTCCTGGACCTTGCGGTATTCGGCCGCCCATTCCTCCTGAACCCGATAGGTCAGATCGCCCTGCGCCAGGCGTTCCAGTCCACAGCCCAGACCATCGACAACCTGCGCGACCTGGCGGGCCGCTTCACGCTGCGCCGCTTCATTGCGAGCCCGCTCCGCTTCGGCGGCCTGACGCTGCTGCTCGGCGGCCTGCTCCAGGCGCACTTTCTCGAGACCGGCATTGCGGAAGACGAGAACCGCTTGCGCCATTTCTCCGATCTCGTCGCCACGCTCTGCACCGACAACCTCGGTATCGAGCTTGCCCGCGCTCAGCGCGCGCATGATCTTGCTGAGCGACAGGATCGGATGGGTGATACCGCGCCCAATGATCCAGGCAAGGACGATACCGAGCACCAGCGCGAAGCCCGCAACCGCGAGGGCCGTAATCGATGCCGACCAGATATTGCTTTCGCTCGCCTCCCTGGTCGTAGCCAATGTCGCATTCTGGCTGTTTCTCAACGCGTTACGGCTGGTGATCATTTCATTGGAGAGCTTGTTCTCGGCCTCGATCAGCCGGCTTCGCTCTGTCAGCAGTTTCATTGTCGCTTCGAAAGCCGTCGTATAGGCAGCCAGCGAAGCCGAAAGCTGCTGAATCTTTTCGCGCTGCGCGAGCGACGGCGCCGAGTCGGCAGCCTTCTTCAG
>JAEXXW010000422.1 GCA_023405565.1 Pseudomonadota bacterium | reverse complement strand
CCAGACGCTCCAGCGATTGCTGGTAGTCGCCTTCGCCAGACCGGCCGCCATCGAATCGGCGCTTCACGTCGGCGGCGATCGAACGCAGCGCGGCAACATTTTCCTCGCCGAGCTGGATCAGGCGCAGATAGCGAACCACATCAATATAGGCTTCGGCGGCGTCGAGCGCGATCAGTTCGGTCCGTTCGTGGACGCGCGCGGCGGCAGCATCGACACGAGCGGACTGGCGCCAGATTTCGTTCAACGATGCAAAGCCATCGAAGAGAAGCTGGCGAACGATAATGGTGCCTTTGCGCGAGTCATTGTGCCACTGGCCGTCACCGGGCGGAGGCGGGACGATGTCGTGCCGGGTCAGTTTCTCGGGGCCGTAATTCGCCTGAAGCCGCACCTGTGGAAGCAGTGTGCTCTGATTCTGACGCAGCTCCGCTTCGGTCGCCCGGCGGTTCGCGGCCGCTTCGGTGACACCCGGGTTTGAATTGACCGCCTGCTTGATGGCATCAAGGACGGAATATCCGCCGCTGCCGACGGCTGAACGTCTTTTGACCGGCTCATCCGCCGAAGCGGCGCTGCTCAATAATGCAGCGGCCAGCATCCCCAATATGAAACGCAAAATAACCCCCCACCCGGTAATGTAATGCAATATCGCTTTTCTCTATCGAATTGACAATATTTTAACACTTTTTAAGGGCCGGTCTGTAACAAAAATACCTCATAGAACACAAAAGTTGTGAGGGTATTGTTTAGCAATATCAATGCCTTGTCGCGCTGGCTCGAATTAACCCTTCCGGCAGATCGCAGACAGGGGTAGAATCAGGCGCTCAGACGGCTTTTTTATATTTGTTGCGAGGAAATTTCCATGAGAGTGCTGATAATTGCCGCAGCCTTGTTATTCGGCGCAAATCCCGTTTTCGCGGCCCAGCGGGCGTCAGACGCCTCCGATATCAGCGCCGCGCGCAAGGTCCGCGCGATGCATTATTATGCGCCCTATCCTTGGTGGTGGCATCCGCCACATCTGGCCCGCGTGCAAACCAATTATGTGAAGTGGCATAATACTTACTATGAGGGCGGCTACGACGCCCCTCAACCCGCTGGCGTTGTTGGCTATACCGTCATCGGTCCGTTGTGGTGGTGAGGCGAGCGGGATAGGGCCGGGAGCTGAGGCGAGCTCTTGTGTGAGGCTCATGCATTTGCCGCTCACCTGGCCGACCGCATCTCTCGTAACGTCCATCCTGTTGCGGCTCGCTAAGCACAACAGCGGTTCGTCATCGCTTCGTCAGTAGCGACTTATACACACATATTTTCGCGAGGTTTCGATCGGGCGCGCCCGATCGATGTCGTCGGACTATGCCCGTCATTATGGTTCGCCACGCTTTCGCTCTGCACCGCTGCCGGTATATTCGCGCAATGGCAGGGATGGGCGCTGAACCCGCTGCCGTTGACCTGGTGGAGCGGTCCGTTGACGCTTGGCATCTCTATCGTGCTGTATGACGCTTGGTTCTACTGGATTCATCGTCTGTTTCATACGCGGCCGATGTATCGCTACCACGCGCGGCATCACAAGAGCGTTGCGCCGACGGTGTGGACCAATCACCATGAGACGCTTCTGGATTCCCTGCTGCATCAGCTTTATTTTGCGATTGTTGTCTTTGTTTTTCCGATCCCCTGGCAGATGTTGCTGCTGCACAAGATCTACGATCAGGTCAGCGGGATGCTCGGGCATGCGGGCTATGAGCATTTTGCTTCCCCGTTAGGACGCAAGCCGTGGCCGCTGGCCAGCACGGTGTTTCACGATCAGCATCACAGTTCGTTTCGCTACAATTACGCGCACACGTTTTCTTTCTGGGACCGGATTATGGGCACGCTGCATCCAAAATATGATGCAACGCTGGAGCATTTTGAGGCTCCGCAGAGAAAGACTGGGCGGTAACGATTGAGCAAGCCCGCTGATCCATGAACGGGACTATGATGCAAAGAATTGTCATCACCGGTGCGTCGAGCGGGATCGGGCAGGCGTTGGCGCTCCGTTATGCGGCTGAGGGGACAAGTCTTGGGCTATTGGCGCGAGACCGCGAGCGACTAAACGCTGTGGCGGAGCAATGTCGTGCGCGGGGAGCGGAGGTCCGGCTCGCTACCATCGACGCGACGGCGCGTTCGGAGATGGCCGCATGGCTGCAGGATTTCGATCATGAGGCGCCGATCGATATCCTTGTTGCCAATGCCGGGATGTTGGCAGGCATCGAGCCTTACCAGAACCTGGAGGATGGCGAGAGCAGTTATCGCCTGATGGAAACCAATGTGCTCGGTGTGCTCAATACCATCCATCCTCTTCTTCCCGCCATGCTGAACCGACGATCGGGTCACCTTGTCATTGTCAGTTCGGTTGCGGGTTTTCTGCCCTTGCCATCTATGCCGAGTTACAGCGCGAGCAAATCGGCGGTCTTGAACTATGGTCTGGCGTTGCGCGCCGGATTGCGGGCGTCGGGCGTGCGGGTCAGTGTCGTATGTCCGGGGTATGTCGAGGGTCCGATGACGGCTCAGATCAGGGGAGCGACGCCGTTTCTCGTTTCGGCAACTGATGCTGCAGAGAGGATCCACTGCGGAATTGCGGCCGACAAAGCCATCATCGCATTTCCGTGGTTCTTCGCGCTCTTCCTGCGGGTACTGGGTGGATTACCTGACTCCTTGCGAAGCCGGCTGCTGTCGCTCAGTTCATTCCGGGTATCCAGGCGAATGTGATATTGTCTCTTGCAGCGGGCGCTAACGGTAGCAAGAACGAAAATTGCCGCGGCGACTTTTTAGCGCTTACGGAATAGCGGTTTTACGACCGTGGCCGGCGTTGTTTGCACCGGCCCGAACCTTTGACCGGCTTGCGCGTTCTGATCATTTGCCGGGAACGGAGGGCTGTCTTTTTGAGCGCGCTCATCGAAGACTATGCGATGATTGGCGATTGCGAGACTGCGGCTCTTGTCTCGCGCGCGGGCTCCATCGACTGGCTCTGCTTGCCCCGCTTCGATTCGTCTGCCTGTTTTGCGGCCCTGCTGGGAACACCAGAGAACGGGCGTTGGTCGATCCATCCAAAGCACGGTGCCATCCGCATCTCGCGCCGCTATCGGCCCGACACACTGGTCCTTGAGACGATTTTCGAGACGAAAACCGGCTCGGCGATGATGATCGACTTCATGCCGCCGCGGGATAGGGCCAGCGATCTCGTTCGGATTGTTGCCGGGCTGAGCGGCGATGTCGATTTCGATACCGATTTTGTCGTCCGTTTCGATTATGGCCAGACCGTACCATGGGTGACGCGAGACGACGACGGGACCATTCGCGCCATCGCGGGTCCGCACCAGCTCTTGCTGAGTTCGCCGGTTCGGCTCAAGGGACGGGATTTTCACACGACAGGCTCTTTCTCCGTGAAAGAAGGAGAGCGCGTGCCTTTCATTCTGACATATGGCGCCGCTCACAAGCCGCTGAATGCCGATGAATTGCTGGCCAATACGGAGATCTACTGGCGCGATTTCGCGTCCCGCTGTCCCGCTGTCGGCGGCTGGTCGGAGACCGTGAAGCGCTCGCTCATCACGCTGAAGGCGATGACCTATCTGCCGACGGGCGGCATCGTTGCGTCGGTCACCACCTCGCTGCCGGAATTCCTCGGCGGTGTGCGAAACTGGGATTATCGCTTTTGCTGGTTGCGTGACGCGACCATCACGTTGCAGGCCTTCATGAATCTCGGATATTTCGAGGAAGCGCAGGCTTGGCGCGATTGGCTTGTCCGGGCGATCGCCGGGGCGCCCGATCAGATGCAGATCATGTATAGCGTGACCGGAGAGCGTCATTTGTGGGAATGGGAGGTCCCATGGCTCCGCGGATATGAAGGGTCGAGGCCCGTCCGCATCGGCAACGCCGCGGCGGAGCAATTCCAGCTCGACGTCTACGGCGAAGTGGCCGACGCGATGCTGCAGGCGCGCAAAGGCGGTTTGCCGCGCCATCCCCGGGTTGCGGCGTTAAGAGATGTCGTCATGCCTTTTCTTGAAGAGGCCTGGCGCAAACCAGACGAGGGAATTTGGGAGGTGCGAGGCGGGCGCCAGCATTTCACCCACTCGAAGGTGATGGCGTGGGTCGCCTTCGATCGTGCATCGAAGCAGGCTGAAATGACGCCGGGGCGCGACACGTTCGCGAAGCAGTGGCGGCAGATCGCCGACGAGATCCATGCGGATGTTTGCAACAACGCCTTTGATGCCGAGTTGGGGAGCTTCGTTCAGGCCTATGGCTCGAAGATATTGGATGCGAGCCTGCTCCACATCCCGCTGGTCGGCTTTCTTCCCGTCGACGATGCGCGCGTGCTCGGCACGATCAGGGCGATCGAGCAGCGATTGACCCATGACGGTTTCGTTCTCAGGTATCGGACTGAGGCGGTTGATGACGGGCTGCCTCCGGGTGAAGGCGTTTTCCTGGCCTGCAGCTTCTGGCTGGCCGATGTTTATGTCCTGCTTGGCCGTTACGATGAAGCGCAAGCATTGTTCGACCGGTTGCTTGCCTTGCAAAATGATGTCGGCCTGCTGTCGGAAGAATATGACCCGCGGGCCCGCCGCATGCTCGGAAACTTTCCGCAGGCATTCAGCCATGTCGGTATCGTCAACACGGCCTTGAATCTCGCGCGACGAGACGGTCCGGCGGAGGATCGCGCGGAGGATCAATAGTGCGTCAAGTCGTGTGCAGCCGATCGATCGAGGTGCCTGCTGATCTTGCGGCCGCTATGGTTATCATTGCTTCAACTATGCGCACACTTTTTCGTTTTGCGGCCCGCCGAAGCCACTTTATGTCAGGAATATGATAGGACCA
>JAEXXW010000359.1 GCA_023405565.1 Pseudomonadota bacterium | reverse complement strand
GCTTGGAGGTGTGCGGGAAGCGATGAGTGAGATACTTCACCAGTTCGGGAAATTCCTCGAACTCCATGCCGCGCCGGCGCTTGGAAATGCCGGCAAAGCCGGACATGCGCTGCGGCACATAGGTCTGGAAGCCGACCCGCTGCTGCTCGCCATCATTGCCGATATCGATGCCGGCTGCCGCCTGCTTCTCGACGACATGCCGGACCGCCTTGTCCATTTCCGCGTTCATCTCCGCGGTATCGAAGGCCTCGCCGGCTTCGCGACGGACCAGCATATCGGATAGTGTGTCGTTACGCGGCAGGCTGCCGACATGGGTCGTGAGGATACGGTCGCGGCTCAGCAGCATTTTCACTTTCTCCCCGAACTGTTTTCGATTTATTGCGCTGGCCGTAGCACAGGAGGCCATTTGGGCAAAAACGGAACGTTGCCCATCGCTTTCGGTGTTGCTGCCCACCCGATCAACGATGACGGTTGACGGGCCAACACCAACATGCATTATAATTCATCTAACGTGAGGCCACCGGTGGTGGTGGTCCGCCAAAAACAAGAAACATTCAGTGGGAAGAACGATGGCTCAGGCAGTGGCGTCAGCGGGACGCGTGGATCATGGCATGCGTGTAACCCCCGAGATTCCGCGCGCCTATAATTTCGCCAGTGATATTCTCTCGATGAATCTCGCCGCCGGGCGGGCCAACAAGCCAGCCTTCATCGATTCGCGCGGGCACTGGACCTACGGCCAGCTGGCCGATCGCGTCGCTCGCTTCGGTGCCGCGTTGCGCGCCAAGGGGGTCCGCCGCGAAGAGCGTATCCTGATCTGCATGCTTGACACCATCGACTGGCCGACGGCGTTCCTGGGCGCGCTGAAGGCGGGTGTGGTAGCGATTCCGGTCAACACGCTGATGACCGAGGCCGATTACGAATTCATGCTGACCGACAGCCGCGTGACGATGCTGGTGGTCTCCGATGCGCTGTATCCGAAATTCGAGAATTTGATCGCGAATGCCCCTGATCTGAAGCACGTCGTCGTGTCCGGCGCCAATGCGTACGGCCACGACGGTTTCGAGACATTCATCGCGTCGGCCGAGCCGGAGGATTACACGGCGCCCACCACGCGCGACGATATCGCCTTCTGGCTTTACACCTCGGGCTCAACTGGCAAGCCGAAGGGCGCCGTGCATCTGCATGCGAGCCTGAAACTCACCAACGAACTCTATGCCGCGCCGATCCTTGGCTTGCGTGAAAGCGATGTCTGTTATTCGGTCGCGAAACTGTTCTTCGCCTATGGTCTTGGCAATGCGCTGACATTCCCGATGTCGGCCGGTGCGACCACGGTGTTGCTCGACGAGCGACCGACGCCGGACAGCGTGTCCGCCTTGCTGCGCCAGCATCCTGTCACGGTGTTTTACGGCGTGCCGACATTCTATGCGGCGTTTCTCGCCAGCAATGTCGCGCTTGCGCCCGGCGAGGTGAAATTCCGCCGCTGCGTTTCCGCGGGCGAAGCCTTGCCGGAGGATGTCGGCAAGCGCTGGAGCGAGAAATACGGCTGCGACATTCTCGATGGCATCGGCTCGACGGAGATGCTGCACATCTTCCTGTCGAATGCGCCTGGCGCGGTGAAATACGGCACCACGGGCAAGCCGGTCCCGGGCTATGAGCTGAAACTGATCGACGATCAGGGCCAGCCGGTGCCGGCCGGAGAGATGGGCGAGTTGCTGATCCGCGGTCCGTCGAGCGCGATCATGTACTGGAATAACCGCGAGCAGTCGCGCCGCACCTTCATGGGTGAGTGGACTCGGTCGGGCGATAAATACGTGCAGGACGAAGACGGCTATTACGTCTATTGCGGCCGCAATGACGACATGCTCAAGGTTTCGGGGCTCTATGTCTCGCCCTTCGAGGTGGAGGGCGTGTTGCAGACGCATGTCGATGTGCTGGAATGTGCCGTTGTCGCCTGGCTCGATGCCGACGGGCTGATCAAGCCGAAGGCGTTTATCGTTCTGAAGGAGCAGAGCAAAGCCTGCGACGAACTGGCGCGGTTGTTACAGGAGCACGTCAAGGCAAGGCTGGCCCCGTTCAAATATCCGCGCTGGATCGAATTTCGTGCGGATTTGCCGAAGACGGCGACGGGGAAGATCCAGCGTTTCCGGCTGCGCATGGAGAGTACGTCGGATTAATGCATTAAACTTGTGCGGCGATTGATTGACGCTGGCGGTAACAGGCCCTTCCGTTATTCTATCAATTCAATACGATGAAAAGGAACGCCCCTCGAGGGGCGGCCCAATAAACCGGAGGAACTAAAATGCGAACAATGATTGCGGCCGGCGCGGTTCTTGCGCTCGCGGCGGGGCCTGCGATGGCCCAGAACAAGACCGTGAAAATCGGCTTCGTATCGACATTCAGCGGGCCGACCGCCGTCATCGGCGCCGACATGCGCAACTCATTCGAACTCGCGCTCGATCACATGGGCCGCAAGATGGGCGGGCTGCCGGTCGAAGTGATTTACGAAGACGACATGCAGAAGCCGGATATCGGCAAGCAGAAGACCGAAAAGCTGCTGCAATCCGACAAGGTCGATTTCATTGCCGGCTACATCTGGTCGAACGTGCTGCTCGCGTCGTTGAAGCCGGCCGTTGATGCGCAGACCTTCATCATCAGCGCCAATGCCGGTCCTTCGCAGATTGCCGGCGAACTCTGCTCGCCATTCTTCTTCTCGACCTCGTGGCAGAACGACCAGACGCCACAGGCGGTCGGCGAATACATGAATCAGAAGGGTGTGAAGAGCGTCTATCTGATCGGCCCGAACTATGCGGCCGGCAAGGACATGCTGTCCGGCCTCGCCTCCACCTTCAAGGGCAAGGTCGTCGGCCAGGATCTCACCAAGTGGCCCGATCAGCTCGACTTCTCGGCCGAATTGTCGAAGGCCCGCGCCGCCAATCCGGATGCTGTGTTCGTGTTCTATCCGGGGGCATCGGGCGTGCAATTCCTGACGCAATACGCTCAGGCTGGCCTCAAGGACAAGATTCCGCTC
>JAEXXW010000334.1 GCA_023405565.1 Pseudomonadota bacterium | reverse complement strand
GCTCTTGCCGCAGCCGTTGGGGCCGAACACCGAGATCAGTTCGCCGCGCGGGATGTCGAGATCGAAATCGTCGTAGATGACGGCCTTGTCGAAACGCTTGCTGAGGCCGCGGATGGTCACATGCGGGCGTTTGCCGAAGGCGCCGACCGCCGGAGACGACGGCACGCCCGTCGAGTCAAGCCGCAGGGCGTGCTGTGCGTTCATGTCTTCTGTTTCCCGATCCGGCTCAGAACGACTTGATGAACTTCTTGACGTCGACCTTCTCCGGGACGACGCCGATCTCGGCACCGAAGTCGGAGAATTTCTGCAGATAGCCGAGCTGTGCAGGCGTGAAGTCCTTCACCATGGTGTAGCCGAGCATCGGAACGCTATCGACGAGATCGTCCGGCGTCATGGTGTTCTTGGCGAGATATTTGCGGGCCTCGGCCGGATTCGCCTTGATGAAGTCGACGGCCTTGCCCCAGGCCTGCGCGAAGCGCTTGGCGACATCGGGACGCTTTTCGATGAAGTCCGTGGTGAAGGCGCAGCCTGCGGCGAACGCATCTGCTTTTTCGTCGCCGAGGATGTATTTCGAGATCACGCCGGCCTCGAGCGTCTTGGCGACACCCATCTTTTCCATGATCGTTGCGCCCGGCTCAAGCGTATAACCGCCGTCGAAGGTGCCGGCCTTCATGGCGTTGACATGCTGGCCCATGTCGAGCTGATCGATGGAATATTCGCCATCCTTCAGGCCGACCTTGGCGAGTACGCCCTTGGCGGTGTTGAGGTTGGCTGGTCCAGGGGCCGACATCAGCTTCAGTCCCTTGAAGTCCTTCAGCGACTTGACCTTGTCGAGCAGTTCGGTGCGGACCACGAACTGTTCCATCTTGTAGACCGGAGTCTGGCTGTGCATGGCGATGTACATCGCAACGCCCGGCTTCTTCACGTTGGCATTGAGGCCCTCGAGCGTGACCAGCACAGCCGACACGTCGATCTGATTGGTCATCAGGGCCGCGACATTCGGTGGCCCGCCCATCAGCCGGATTGTCTCCGGCTCGATGTTCAGTTCCTTGAAGTAGCCCTTCTCGATGGCGACGAAATACGGCAGCGACGACGAGATCGGAAACACGCCGACCTTGACCTTGTCCTGTGCGGCGGCGGGTGAGGCAATGGCGGCAAGCGCAACGCTGCCGGCAATCAATGAAAGAACATGACGGCGCTTCATGTCAGGCAACTCCTTTGAGCGGACTCAATGTGGGATACGTCTTGGGGTCGAAGAAACTGGCGCCGGGGACATAGGCGCGGCCTGGCGACATGTCGGGCTTGATGGCGCCTTCGATGCTGCCTTCGAATGTCAGTTCGAGCTGCACACCGCTCGGGTCGTAGACGAAGAGCTGCCAGAGCGTGGTGCCGGGGACGAGGAACTCGCGCCAGTCCAGCCCGGCGGCCTTGAAGCGCGCGATATAGTCGCGATAGCCCGAGCAGGAGAGCGAGATGTGGTCGATCGCGGCCGTCCCTGATGGGGCATCGCCGTTGGGGCCGAGGGCCGGACCGCCGGCATAGATGTGAATAATCCCAAGGCCCCCCGGCTGCGGACAGGCGAGCCAGGCACCCGGATAGCCGAAATCGGGCCGGGCCATATCGCGCAGGCCGATGATGTCGCACCAGAAAATGCGCGTCGCATCGAGGTCGGACGTCTTGATCGCGATGTGAAACAGGCCATGCACGATGGCGGACGGCAGGGACGTGGTCATGCGATTAATTTCCCGGCAGAAAGACCATGGTCACTCAGGCTTACGGCGCCGCTGGGCACATCCCGGTACAGGCGGTTCAGCTTCGCCATGAAGTCCGGTTCTGTTTTATGCAATGTTCCTGCCACAGGGTCGGCTCCCGGCAGCATTGTGTCGGTCGCTTCCAGAGAAAATTGCATCACAAACCGCATCCGGTCGGCGCGGGTGGCAATGGCGGCCAGCCACTTGCGGGGAACACGGATGCCCTCCGACCAGGCGCGGGCCATCAGACTGGCGGCAAATGAGGCGTCTTCGATGGCTTGTGTCGCGCCTTGCCCCAGGGTCGGCACCATGCCGTGCGCGGCATCGCCAAGATACAGCACGTTGCAGACCGGATCGGCATACAGCGCTTCGTGCTCCTGCAAGCGTGCCCAATGCATCTCCCCCGCATGGGTGCAGACCGTGTCGATCAGCCAGCGGGTCTGATCGGTCAGGCGCCCGTTTGCCGGTGTGTAGGCCGCGCGCAGGGCCTCGGCGCTCTTGAGATCATCGGCGATCGGCTGATCCGGTGCGATCGGGAAGGCGCAGGCTGCGTAAATATGATCGGGTGGCACGCGGAACGCGAGCAGGCGGTTGGGACCGTTGAACCATTGCTCGTAGTCGTCGATCAATCCACCGCTGGTGTCAGGCACAAGCAAACGGGAAATCGCCACGCCGACATGCTGGATTGCCGGTTCGCCGGAGAAAATCCGCCGCATCTGCGAGTAGCGGCCGTCGGTCGCAATCAGCAGATCGATATCGTCGAGGCGCTTGCGCGTTCCACCCTCTGTCCATTCGACAAAGGTCTTTGCCGGATCGTTGGCGCTGCGTCCGGCTGCGGTGATCGTGCAGTCATAAGAGACGATTGGCGCTTTCTGGCGCAGCACGCGATACAATTCGGACC
>JAEXXW010000248.1 GCA_023405565.1 Pseudomonadota bacterium | reverse complement strand
GAGGGGGCGGTTGGCTCGCTTCTGATATCAGCGCGGCAAACGGTACATGCGAGGCTGTGTTTAGAGCCGGGGGATGGAGTAGCGGCGCATCGTGATTTAAGAAGGTATGGATGTTTGCATTTTTCATTTGAGTAGTTCGGGGCATCGCTTAATCGCTATGTCGAAATCTCAAACGCGATGTGTCTTTTGCGGCGGGGCTCCTGTTACTAAGGGGCACATTTGGCCAGAATGGTTAGGCAAATATTTGCCTACGGGTGTGACCCATCACCAATCAGGAGTTGGTGAGATACTTACGTTCGAATCGAAGGCTGAAGGTCCAATTCCAAAATCTAGAATTCGCCAGGGCCGCGCCGGTTCTCGTAAGCCGCGGAACACATGCCTAAACTGCAATGGCGGATGGATGAGCCGTCTAGAACAAGCAAACATCGCTGCTCTGTCTAAGTTGATCAAGGGGGAGCCAATCCTGCTTGACACGATAAGTCAACGTCTGTTGGCGTCGCTCCTCTGCCTTATTACGATCCGTGTTGAGTTTACAGATCGGCAAATGCAGGCGGTCCCGGCGGATGATAGAAAAATATTGATGACGTTTGGGCATCCGCCGCTCGACACATGGCGGATTTGGATTGCCAATTATTCGGGGGCTGCTCCCGAAGATCACTGGAGCCGACACTTTGGAATGCAAGTAGTTTCTTCGCCTGATCAAGCGTTTCGACCGCACAAGTGCAATGCCCAAGTTACAACAATGGTGTTCGGTAAGCTCTGCGCTCATGTTGTCAGTAGCACTGTAATGCCGGTGCCTAGCGGTTATCACGGGATTCGGCTCTCGGCGCTATGGCCGCCCCATCAACTCGAGATCGATAGTCGATATCTGGGTCAGTTATCTGACGACGATGTCATTCATTTGCACGAGGCGTTGCCCGCTTCTATAGAAGCGATCGAGTGACTTTCATTGATGTTTTCGAAGAACCAAGGAGACAAAATGCCAAAAGCCTACTGGGTATCGATCTACAAGAAGATCAATGACGAGGCGAAGGTTGCGGCCTATGCCAAGCTCGCCGGTCCGGCGCTGAGCGGTGCGGGCGGCAAGTTTCTGGCGCGCGGCATGCCGGCTCAGGTTTACGAGCTGGGCATCCAGCAGCGCACGGTGCTGATCGAGTTCGAGTCGGTCGAGGCCGCCAAGGCCGCCCATGACAGCCCGGCCTATACCGAAGCCCTGCGCGCGCTTGGCGATGGCTGCGATCGTGAGATCCGTATTCTGGAAGGCGTGGAATAGGGCGGGGCCCACGCTCCTTTCCAATCATCACAGATTGCCTGTTGTTTTCGTCATGCCCGGCCCTGAGCCGGGCATCCCGCTTGGGGACGCAATGTGCCCGCCTGATCGGGATGGCCGGGTCAAGCCTGGCCATGACGATTGATAAGGCCCCTTCGCGAGGACGCGTGCCCGGATAGCGCCGCGCAATCCGGGCTTCCCCCCGCATGTCGCGTTGCTCCTCGCGCAAGCGGCCGCTCCTCGCCACAAGGGAAGGGTGACGCGAGAGAGGTGGGGAACATTTTTATAGTCTCATTCTTATGATCCGGTCAGACATTGCCTTACCCGGCCGCCGCGGCCGCTCCGCTCCGGCGTCCACCTCCCCAAGCCTCGCCTTGAGGGAGAGATCAAGAGAAGATGCATGGCCACATCGTCTGACAAGAATGCCGGCAAAGCTGGTGGCAAGACGCCCAAAGTCACCGAAGACCCGGCCACCCCGGACGGTCCGCTCTGGGTGCTGGAAAAGCGCACGCATCGGTTGATCTCGCGGCACCGCTTCGTCGCGCGCATGGGGATGGCCATCGTCCTGTGGTGCGCGCTCACGCTGGTCGGCCTGGTCATCGGCATGGCCGGTTATGCGCATTTCGAGGGCATGTCGTGGACCGATGCCTATGTGAATGCGGCGATGATCCTGTCCGGCATGGGGCCCGTGGGCGAGCTGAAGACCACGGCGGGCAAGCTGTTCGCCGGCAGCTATGCCATCTTCTCGGGTCTTGTCATTGTCATCGCCACTGGCTTCATACTTGCACCCGTGTTCCATCGTGTATTGCATAGTTTCCACGTGGAATCGGGTAAGGAAAAGGACTGAGTTGAGATGACGGAGCCAAAGCCGCGCGGCGCGCTCACCGTGCGCGTCATTGCCATGCCGGCGGATACCAATGCCAATGGCGATATTTTCGGCGGCTGGGTGCTGTCGCGCATGGATCAGGCCGGCGGCATTGCCGCGGTCGAGCGCGCCAAGGGCCGCGCGGTGACGATTGCCATCCAGGCGATGACCTTTCACCGGCCGGTGCGGGTTGGCGACGTGCTGGAGGTCTATACCGAGGTGACCAAAGTCGGCCGCACCTCGATGACCATCGAGATCGAGGCGATCGCCGTGCGCTTCAAGACGCATCATCGCGAGAAGGTCACCGACGGCATCTTCACCTTCGTCGCCATCGATGACGACGGCAAGCCGCGTGCGGTCCCGCAGGACACGATCACGGCGTGAACCAAATCCACGCGGACGCATTACTTTCGTTGTCATTCCGGGACGCGCCAACGGCGCGGACCCGGAATCCAGAGCAAGAATATTCCGTGTGACTGGATTCCGGGTCCCTTCGCGTTGCTCAGGTCCCGGAATGAGCGAATAGGGCAGGGGATGGGCGATACGCTGGTTCTTCTCAATGCGCGCGCCGGCACGCTGATCGATGCGGGGCCCGAGCGCGTGCGCGACGAACTGGTGGCCTCGCTCGACGGGCGCTGTTCGCGCAGCGACATCAGGCTGCTGAAACCCCGGGATCTGATCGGGGAAATCCAGCGCGCGGCGGCGAGCGATTATTCCACCATCGTGGTCGGCGGCGGCGATGGCTCGGTCAGCTGCGCCGCGCGTGCCCTGGCGCATACCGGCAAGACGCTGGGTGTCCTGCCCTTCGGCACGGTCAATCTCCTGGGGCGCGATCTCAACATGCCGGCCAATGTGCATGAGGCGGTGCAGGCGCTGGGCGATGCAACGCCGCGCGTGATCGACCTCGCCCGTGTCAATGGTCGGGTGTTTCATTCGCTGTCGGGACTTGGCTTTTTCAGCCAGATGGCGCGCGCGCGCGAGGAGGTGCGCGGCCATCCGTTGGGCCGGCTGATCGGTGTCGGCATTGCCGCCTTCCGCGCGCTGCAGCGGACCTATCCGTTCACGCTCGATATCAGGACGGATCATCATCGCGAGCATGTGGAAGCGCTGGCGATTCTGGTCACCAACAACCGGTTCAATCCGGACTGGCATCGTCCGGCGCTGGACGAGGGGACGCTGGAAATCCACATCGCCGAACATGCCGGTGCGCTCAGCAAGCTGAAAGCCAGCGCCAATCTGCTCACCGGGGCCTGGCGCAACGATGACGACACGGACGGCATCCGCAGCTTTACGGCACGGCATGTGGTGATCAGCCGTGCGCGCCGGCGCGCCTGGGCGGCAACCGACGGCGAATTGCAGCGTGAGAAAATCCCGTTGCGTTACGAGATCATGCCGAAGGCGCTGCGCGTCTTGTCGATCGACTGATCAGGCCCGGATCGCCGGGGCCAGTTCGCCGATGCGTTTCAGGTCCTGCAGGAAGGCGTGATAGGCCAGCCGCCGGCTCTCCTCGTCCGGCGCGCGCAACAGCGACGAGGGATGGACGGTGACGAAGCCATTATGCGTGGGGAATGCGAACGGCCCCCGCATCTTCATGACCGGGACGGCGCGCTGTGCCAGCGCCTGCGCAGCTGTTGCGCCGAGCGCCACGACAAGGTCCGGCTTGATGGCGGCGAGTTCGCCCTCCAGCCAGAAGCGGCAGGCCCGCACTTCGCCGGCATTCGGCCGCTTGTGCAGACGGCGCTTGCCGCGCGGCTCGAATTTGAAATGCTTCACCGCATTGGTGACGTAAGCGCGCGAGCGGTCGAGCCCGGCCTCTTCCAGCGCCTTGTCGAAGAGCCTTCCGGCAGGCCCAACGAAGGGCTTGCCGG
>JAEXXW010000169.1 GCA_023405565.1 Pseudomonadota bacterium | reverse complement strand
ATGATGCCGAGCTTGATCTCCGGTTGGCCGAATCTCGCGTTGTCGGCCGCGATGATCATGTCGCACTGCATCGCCAGCTCGCAGACGCCACCGAGGGCAAAGCCAGCCACCGCCGCGATCACCGGCTTGCGCGCCCGCGCAGCGGCATTCCAATCGGCGGCAAAATTGCCGAACAGCGCATCCATATAATCCTTGCCGGCCATCTCCTTGATGTCGGCGCCCGCGGCGAATGCCTTCTCCGAACCGGTGAGCACAATGCACCCGATCCCGGCATCGGCCTCAAAGGCTGCGATGGCTTTCCCGACTTCGCCCGCGAGTTCTGAATTCAGCGCGTTCAAAGCCTGCGGCCTGTTCAGCCGGATCACACCGACCTTGCCCTTGGTTTCGACTTGAATGGTTTGATAGGTCATTGCGTTCCGCCTCCACCTTCAAGACATGCCTCTAGTTGAATTCGCCGACGGCCGCCAGCAGCCGTTCGATATCTTCCGGGCGCGACAGACGATGATCGCCGTCCTTCACCAGCGTCAGCACGACATCATCGCGCGCGATCCGCGAGACGAGCGACACCGCGTGCTCCCATGGCACGTCCTCGTCCTTCACGCCTTGCAGAATGCGCACCGGGCACCCGGTTTCAATCAGACCGCCAAGCAGCAAATGATTGCGGCCCTCCTCGATGAGCCGACGCGTGATGAGATAAGGCTCGTCCGAATACTCGGACGGACGCTCCCATTTGCCGGTCTCTTCAAGCTGCTTCTTGATATCGGGCGTGAAGCGCTGCCACATCAGCACGTCGGTGAAATCGACGGCGGGCGCAATCAGCACGAGGCCCGCAAGTTCGCCACGCAATTTCCTTTCTCGCAAGCGCTGCGCAAGCAGCAGCGATATCCAGCCGCCCATCGACGAGCCGATCGCAATCGTCGGACCGTCACAGAATTGCTCGAACACGCTGCAACTTTCGTCGAGCCATCGCCCGATCGTGCCGTCGGCAAAGTTGCCACCCGATTCGCCGTGACCGGAATAATCAAACCGTATGCAGGCCCGCTCCCGCTCATGCGCCCATTGATCGAGCGCCGCAGCTTTGGTGCCTTTCATGTCGGACTTGAAACCACCGAGCCAGATCAACCCCGGCTTGCGGCCAGCCCGGCGCCGGACTGCAATGGTCCGCCGCAAATCGCCTTCGCCGACCTCAATCGAAGTCAATTCATCGTTAGCCATCGTCAGCGCCCTGTCCTCTTTCTCTTTTTCGCCCCAAATTGACGTGCAGGCCTGCCAGCTGGTGAATACAGGTTGGCCAGTCCGTTTGCATCGCGGCTGAATAGGGCCTATCAGCTACCGTCCGGTCGATGTATCTTTTTTGAAGATCCCACATGGGCCGGCCGGCTATCGCCACGGTGTTCGTTCGCGTTCGCCGATGGGGCATGGGGACAAGCGTGAATTCCGGTTCTGCCGCACGAAAAGCACCAAGTTATGCTGAGCAGGCGGAACCTGCCGCAATGCAAGACAACGACGCCACGTCGTTACCCCAGCCACTCACCGTCCTGATCGTGGTGCCGACCCTGCACGCAGGCGCAGCGGAAATGGGCGCAGTTGATCTTGTCCGAATTCTGACCGACGCCGGCAACCGTGCCATTGTCGTGTCACGTGGCGGCCGGCTGGAAGCGCAGATTGTCGAAGCCGGCGGTGAATTTATTTATGCCGATGTGGCGAGCAAGAATCCGGTGATCATCGCCCGCAACGTCGCTGTGATTTCCCGTATCGTCCGTCAACATAACTGCGACATCATTCACGCACATGGCCGGGCACCGGCGTGGAGTGCCTATGTCGCCTCGAAGCTGACACACAAGCCATTCGTCACAAGCTGGTACAAGGGCTTCCGCGAACAGAATGCATTGAAGCGCCTTTACAACAGCGTCATGGCGCGGGGCGACAAGATCATCGCCGCGAGTGATCAACTCGCGGACCTCATCTGCGAACGCCATTGCGTTCCCAGCAGCAAGATCAGCATCGTGCCGGCGAGCATCGATTTCGATCTTTTCAATCCCGCCAATGTCTCGATCGAGCGCATCGATGCCATGCGCCGGATCATGGGCGTCACACCCAGTGACAAAGTGATTCTTGTCGTTGGCCGGATGCTGCGACGAAAAGGCCACCACGTGGCCGTACGCGCAGCGCGACGTCTGAAGGACATGGGCATGAAGGATTTCGTTTTCGCCTTTGTCGGCGAAGACGAAGGCCATAGCCGCTACACCGGCGAGCTTTGGGATGAAGTGCTCGCCGATGACCTCGCCGGCGTGGTGCGCCTGATCGGACCGGTGGACGATCTGCCGGCGTCCTATGCGGTTGCGTCGGTGGTCGTGTCGGCTGCGGTCCAGCAGGAGGGGCTGCAGCGTGCCATCCTGGAAGGGCAGGCGATGGAACGGCCGGTGATTGCATCGGATCTCGGGGCCGGTCCGGACGTGGTTCTGGCACCGCCTGCCGTGCCCGATGAGCGGATGACGGGCCTGCGTTTCTCAGCCGGAGACGACGCGGCCCTGGCTGCCGGCCTTGTCAGCCTGTTCTCCATGTCACCTGCGCAGCACCATGCCATCGGCTTGCGGGGGCGGCATTGGGTGATGGAGCATTTCAACCGGGCCACGATCAGCGACCTGACGCTACGGCTTTATTCCGGTCTCGTTCAGCCCAAGACCGCGGCGCGTTCGTAGTATTTTGCTCAAAATCGCGGGATCGCGGACGCTTTCAGCACCGTTCCCGTTGACTTGTGCCCCTTTTGTCCCGATCTTGAGGGCTGGCCGGATGGGTTTCACGGGGCGCTGGTGCTATGACCACGGCCGCCCTTCGCCCCCTTTTCCGGACAGCAGCAGTAACAGCCAGGGAGATTATCCATTCGTCGTCCAATGAAGGCAGCGCCTGCCGTCCAGAAAGACGGTCCGCGCGTCAACGAGGAGATCCGCAACCGAGAGGTCCAGTTGATCGACCAGGACGGTACCAACCACGGCACCGTTCCCATTCAAGTCGCCCTTGAGAAAGCAGCCGAAGCCGGCCTCGACTTGGTCGAGATTTCGCCGAACGCGAACCCGCCGGTCTGCAAGCTTCTCGATTATGGCAAATACAAATTCCAGGCCCAGAAAAAGGCCGCCGAAGCCCGCAAGCGGCAAAAGGTGGTCGAGGTCAAGGAAATCAAGCTGCGCCCGATGATCGACGATCACGACTATGACGTGAAAATGCGGGCGATGAAGCGGTTCTTCGAGGAAGGCGACAAGGTCAAGGTGACGCTGCGCTTCCGTGGCCGCGAAATGGCGCACCAGGAACTGGGCACCAAGCTGCTCGACCGCGTGAAGGAAGATCTGGGCCCTCTCGCCAAGGTCGAGATGGATGCGCGGTTCGAAGGTCGCCAGATGATCATGATCCTGGCGCCGCGATAAGCCGGCGCCACTCCTTGCGATAGCAGAGGCGCGACAATGGTGGCGCAGGCTGGCCGCCGTCAGCCGCGCCGCTCCGCTTCCCAGCGGCCACTGCACTGCTTGACGCTGTCCCGACCGCTCCAGACGCCCCAACCGCTCGCACCGCTCAGACGACCACTGCCCTGCGCATGCTGGTCGCCGCGGCGGATACTGGCTTGAAGCCGGCCATTCGCGTCGACCCGGCCGGTGATCGAAATTCCGGCCTCGTTGAGGTATCGGATGACGCCATTCACCACTTGTACGGGGTAGCGATAGGCCCGGTCGCAGTCGCCCCACTCGGTAATCACGACCACGCTCCAGTTCCCGTCATATTTTGCGGTGCTGAAGGCCGGGGCGGCTCCCGCAACGACCAGAATGGGGGTGGCAAGCGCGATCGCAGTGAGTGTCTGTCGAAAGCTCATGTCCAGTCTCCAGCGCATCCCGAGCCCACAATTGGACTTAAACCGGCTGCGGACGGGCTTGGTTCCGGGAGGGCAGGATCGGCCGGCTCGGCACCAGAACCCGGTTGTCTTTTTGGGCCTTCTCTGCCATAAACCGGCCCGCTCGCCGCCCGGCTGATCAAGGGCTGCCGTGGCAGCGACAATGCTCATGCAGCAATGCTCGTCTTTCGAGCCATCTCCGGCGGACGCTAGGCTTTTGCCAAATCGGCAGAAGTGGCTGATCCGGCCGGATCAGGAGAGCCAAATGCCCAAGTTGAAGACCAAGTCCGGCGCCAAAAAGCGCTTCAAGATCACCGGCTCGGGGAAAGTCGTTTCCGCCCAGGCCGGCAAGCGTCACGGCATGATCAAGCGTACCACCAAGCAGATCCGCAATCTTCGCGGCACCCGGGTCCTGTTCAAGACCGACGGTGACAACATCAAGAAGTACTGGATGCCGAACGGCTGATCGCCGCGGCACATCGCAACTTCCGTATTTGCTTTTCGCTTAAAGGAGATCAGCCATGGCTCGCGTTAAACGGGGCGTAACCGCCCACGCCAAGCACAAAAAGGTTCTGAAGGCCGCCAAGGGTTTTTACGGCCGCCGCAAGAACACCATTCGCATCGCCAAGCAGGCGGTGGAGAAGGCCAACCAATACGCCTTCCGTGACCGCAAGCGCCGCAAGCGCACCTTCCGCGCCCTCTGGATTCAGCGCCTCAACGCTGCCGTCCGTCCGTTCGGCCTGAACTACAGCCAGTTCATCAACGGTCTGAACAAGTCGGGCCTCGAAATCGACCGCAAGGTGCTGTCGGATCTCGCGATCCGTGAGCCGGAGGCGTTCCAGGTCATCGTCGAGAAGGTCAAGGCCGCTCTGCCGGCTGCAGCTTAAAAATTCAATGGCGTCATCGCCGGGCTTGACCCGGCGATCCATCAATCGCCTGACTCTCTTGCGACGGAGATGGATGCCCGGGTCGAAGCCCGGGCATGACGACCGAAAGAGCGTCATCCATGTCCGACATCGCTGCACTTCAAGAATCCGTTCTCAACGACATTACCGCAGCTTCTGACGAAGCGGCGCTCGAAGCGGTGCGCGTTGCCGCGCTCGGCAAAAGCGGCTCGGTCTCGGCGCTGCTGAAGACGCTCGGCACGATGACGCCGGACGAACGCAAGGCTCAAGGGCCGCTGATCAACGGATTGAAGGACGCGGTGAACACCGCGCTGCTCTCGCGTCGTGACGCGCTGAAGAATGCCGCGCTGGAGCAGCGCCTCAACACCGAAAGCGTCGATGTCACGCTGCCGCTGCGTGAAAATCCCGTCGAGACGGGCCGCATCCATCCGATCAGCCAGGTGATCGACGAACTGACGGCGATCTTTGCCGATATGGGCTTTGCCGTCGCCGAAGGCCCGGACATCGAGACCGACGATTACAACTTCACCAAGCTGAACTTTCCCGAAGGCCATCCGGCGCGGGAAATGCATGACACATTCTATTTCAACCCGAAGCCGGACGGCTCACGCCTCCTGCTGCGTACGCATACGTCGCCGGTGCAGGTGCGCACGATGCTGTCCAAGCAGCCACCGATCCGCGTCATCTGCCCGGGCCGCACCTATCGTTCGGACTCCGACCAGACGCATACGCCGATGTTCCATCAGGTCGAGGGTCTTGTCATCGACAAGGGCTCGCATCTCGGCCACCTGAAATGGATTCTCGCTGAATTCTGTAAAGCCTTCTTCGAAGTCGATCAGGTGAAGATGCGGTTCCGCCCGTCCTTCTTCCCGTTCACCGAGCCATCGCTGGAAGTCGACATCCAGTGCAAGCGCGACAAGGGTGAGATCCGCTTCGGCGAAGGCGAGGATTGGCTGGAAATTCTCGGCTGCGGCATGGTGCACCCGAATGTGCTGCGCAATTGCGGTCTCGATCCTGATGAGTATCAGGGTTTTGCCTGGGGCATGGGCATCGACCGTATCGCCATGCTGAAATACGGCATGCCGGATCTGCGTCCTTTCTTCGAGGCCGATATGCGCTGGCTGTCGCATTACGGCTTCCGGCCGCTCGATTTCCCGACGCTGGCCGGCGGGCTCAGCAGCTAGCCATGGAAAAGCCTCCTGTCGTTCGTGACGGGTTCGGCGCGATCTATGCTGCGCTCACGAACAAGTGGGACCAGAAAACCGTCGACGCCTTTGCCAGATCGATCGAGAATGGCGACGACGCCGGCAACGCCGAAACGGTCGCCGCCTTTCAGGTGATTGATTCCAAGGCCAGCGGCCTCCTGACTCATGTCTCGATGATGATCGCCGGCCTTGGCATCTGCGCCCCGCTGCTGGCACAGCACCGTTTCGAGGAAATTCTGATCGTCGGAGAGATTGCCATTTATCTGATCATTGCCGTTGGCTGCTTGCGGTGCCTTTCGGTGTTGCATTCGCCCCGCATAACGTCGACCGGCAAAATCTCGCGGCAACACATGCAGCGCGAGCTCATCATCCGTCACGAGCTTTATCGCGTCTGCGTCAATGGCTCGATCTATCTCACCATCTTTGTCTTCCTCAGCCTGCCTTTCATGCTGTGGTGGCCTTGAGCGCAATTTGAGTTCATCCGATGAAATTCACTCTGTCCTGGCTTAAAGAACATCTCGACACCGACGCCACGCTTGATGAGATCGTGACCAAGCTCACGATGATCGGGCTCGAGGTGGAGAACGTCGAGAACCCGGCTGAGAAATTCGCGCCGTTCAAGGTGGTCGAGGTCCTTTCTGCTGTTCAGCATCCGAATGCGGATCGCCTGCGCGTGTGCATGGTCAATACCGGCGAGGGCGCGCCGCTGCAGATCGTGTGCGGCGCCCCGAATGCACGCGCCGGCATCAAGGCTGTGCTCGGTCTGCCGGGCACCTACATTCCCAGCAAAGACATCACGCTCAAGGTCGGGAAAATTCGCGACGTTGAAAGCCAGGGCATGCTGATCTCCGGCGCGGAGATCGAATTCTCCGACGATCACGACGGCATCATCGAAATGCCGGCCGATGCACCTGTCGGCAAACCCTTCGCCGAAGTACTCGGCCTCAATGACCCGGTGATCGAGATCAACCTGACGCCGAACAGAGCCGATTGCACCGGCGTCAGCGGCATTGCCCGTGATCTTGGTGCAACCGGCATCGGCAAATATCTCGAGCGCACGCCCAAGACCGTGAAGGGCACTTTCCCCTGCCCGATCAACGTGACACTCGATTTCGGATCGACGCCGTCGCTGTGCCCCGGCTTCGCCTTGCGTCTCGTGCGCGGCGTGAAGAACGGACCGTCGCCGGAATGGCTGCAAAAGCGCCTGACCGCGATCGGTCTGCGCCCGATCAACGCACTGGTCGATATCACCAACTTCATGACCTTCGATCGCGGCCGGCCGCTGCATGTGTTCGATGCCAAGAAGGTGCATGGCCATCTCACCGTTCGCCGCGCCAAGGCCGGCGAAGAATTGCTGGCGCTCGACGGCAAGACCTACAAACTCGATGACAGCATCTGTGTCATCGCCGATGACAAGGGCGTTGAATCGCTCGCCGGCATCATGGGCGGCGAATTGTCGGGCTGCGACGAGAACACAACTGATGTCCTGATCGAATCGGCGCTGTGGGAACCGATCAACATCGCGCAGACCGGCCGCAAGCTCGGCATCCACTCCGATGCGCGCTACCGCTTCGAACGCGGTGTCGATCCGAATTTCATGGTACCGGGTCTCGAACTGGCGACGCAGATGGTCCTGGACCTGTGTGGCGGCGAACCGTCGGAAAACGTGGTCGTCGGCGGTGCGCATGTCGACGATCGCCCGGTCGAATTCCCGGTCGATGAAGTGAAGCGGCTCGCAGGTCTCGATGTGCCGCTGACCGAAATGAAGCGCATTCTCGGCCATCTCGGATTCTTCGTGGCCGGTAGCGGCAAGACCGTGAAGGTCGCCGTGCCATCCTGGCGCGCCGATGTCGAAGGCAAGGCCGATATCGTTGAAGAGATCGTGCGCATCGTTGGCGTGGACGAAGTACCGCTGACGCCGTTCGAACGTGGCGATGCACCGCGTAAGCCGGTGCTCACGCCGATCCAGAACCGTACGCGCAAGGCCAAGCGCGCTCTCGCGACCCGCGCGCTGGCGGAAGCCGTGACGTGGTCGTTCATCTCCAAGCCCCAGGCGGAATTGTTCGGCGGCGGGCAGCCGGAGCTGGCGCTGGCCAATCCGATCGCATCCGATCTGTCGGATATGCGGCCAAGCCTCGTTCCGGGCCTTGTCGCAGCGCTCCAGCGCAACGCCGATCGTGGCCTGCCGGATGTCGGCCTGTTCGAAGTCGGCCAGATTTTCAAAGGCGACCAGCCGGAGGATCAGTTCATTGCCGCCGCGGGATTGCGACACGGCCTGTCGCGCGCGACCGGCACCGGCCGCACCTGGACCAAGGACGGTGGCGACGCGGACGCATTCGACGCCAAGGCCGATGCGCTGGCTGTGCTCGCAGCCGCCGGCGCGCCGATGCAGGCCCTGCAGATCGTGCCCGGCGGACCAGCGTGGCTTCATCCCGGCCGCTCCGGTACGATCCAGATGGGCCCGAAGAATGTGTTCGGGCATTTCGGTGAATTGCATCCTCGCGCGCTCGAAGCCCTCAAGGCCGACGGCCCGATTGTCGGCTTCGAAGTGCTTCTCGATCGCATCCCCGAGCCGAAGGCGAAGCCGACACGCGCCAAGCCGCTGCTTGAGATATCGCCATTCCAGCCCGTGTCGCGCGACTTCGCCTTCATCGTCGATCGCGGCGTCAAGGCCGACGATCTCGTCCGCGCAACGCAGAATGCCGACAAGAAGCTGATCACCGCCGTCACGGTGTTCGACGTCTATGAGGGCAAGGGCATCGAGCCGGGCAAGAAGTCGCTGGCTATCGCTGTCACGATCCAACCGCGCGACAAGACGATGACAGACGAGGAAATCGACGCGCTCGCCGCGAAGATCGTGGCCGAGGTGACGAAGCGCACGGGTGGCACACTGCGCGCATAACACATGCGCGCCCTGTGTGTTCACATTGCCGTTTGTTGACTTGTACTGCGTCGGATCGTCGCCCTCACGCCGTATTTCAAGTTTCAGTCTCATTTCGCGTTGAGCGTGTTGCGCTCGACATTCTCTGGAGAAGTGACGGTATGACTGTATTGAAATCCCTGACGCTGTCTGCACTGGCTGTAGCAGGCGCGCTGGCCGTATCGCCAGCGTCCGCTGCACCGGTGGCACGCGGCATTTCGCCGATCGCGTCATCACAAAACGAACTCGTGCAGCAGGTGCAGTGGCGCCGGCACGGCGGTTATTATTATGGCGGCCCGCGCTATTACCGTCGCAACAACAGTGGCGCTGTTGCCGCGGGTGTCCTCGGCGGTCTCGCTGTCGGCGCGATGATCGGTGCCGCAGCGGCTGCCCCTCCTCCCCCGCCTCCGGGTTACTACGCTCCCGCGCCGGTTTATGGCGGTGGCGACTGGCTCGCCTATTGCGCGTCGAAATATCGCTCGTTCGACCCGGCGAGCGGCACCTATCTCGGCTATGACGGTTTGCGGCATCCCTGCCAGTGACATAACTGTATCAATAAGACGAACGAAGAACCCCGCTCGCGCGGGGTTCTTTGTTTTACTGATGCATGAAAGGCGATACGCCGTCGCCGTTGGGCACGGAGCGGCAGAGCTATCCGCGCATCAGATCGGCATAGGCAAATCCGTCCCGCACCACGGTCTCGCCGGAAACCACTTCGATGGGACGCATAAACATCGGCCCGGCCGCAACGAAGGAATGGAATTCGCCATTCTCGCCACACGGATCAACACCCGACGGCAGCTCGGAGAGTAAGGCATCGTCGAAACGGCGTCCTGCAAACGAGCGCGGCAGCACGGCAAGATCGATCGTCGCGAGATGCGCTTCGACTCCGGCGCTGATCATGTCGCGCGCCAATTGGGCCGTCGGACG
>JAEXXW010000115.1 GCA_023405565.1 Pseudomonadota bacterium | reverse complement strand
ATGATCGCTGCTGCGCGCGAAGCGGAAGGCTGGCAACTCTTGCACGATTCACTGTGCGCGACCGCGGAAGGACGCAGCAAATATCTGGCAGAAAACCGCAAGATCGTCGATGCGCTACGAAAGCGGGAAGCCTCACGCGCACGACAACTCCTCAACGACCATCTTGTTGGCGTCTATACAGCCCTCGTTGCTCGCCCGAATAACGGGGCGCTCTGACCCATCCCCGTTCCCCGCGGCATCAGGCGCTGTCATCCTGAAACGTAATCACCGCACTGCTCTCGCAGCATCGACCCCGCCCTTCGAGACGGCGCCCCTCAGGATGGGGTCGGAATTCAGACACTCCTACTTCGTCATCTTGGCGAACTTCGCCGGGGTCATCAGCTTGGTGACCTGGCTGACGAGATAGCCGGCCTCGCGATTCTTCTTCAGATAAAGCTGCCAGTCCGGATCGGCCTGCATGGCGGCCCGTCTCTTCTCGCGGTCGGCAGCATTTTCATAAGCCCAGATATGAACGATGGTGTTCAGATCACCGCTTTCGCTGAACATATAGGCGATCGGCTGACCGAGATGCTTGGTCTGCGTGGCAAGACCATATTGCTCGTAGATCTCGAGATGGGCCTGCATGGTGCCCGGCTTGACGGTATAGGTTCTGTGATCGATGAGCACGTCCGGTCTCCGTTAATGCAATACCAGCAACCGCTGGCCGGGCGCATTTTCAGCGGGAATGCTGCCGGGTCAAGGTCGCAAAGAGCCGATTTGCGGAACCGATTTGAACCGGTGAAATTAGGGCATGATGGCTATGCAATCCCTCTGTCATCCATTGCAGTAAGATCGGTGCCGATGCCCACACCGTCTCAATCCCAGGACGAAGTCTTCGCCTTTCTGGCCGATCCGCACGCGCATGGCGGACACCAGGTCACGCGCATCGACACGCACGGCGCGGCTGTATTTCTCGCCGGCGACCGGGTGCTGAAGGTCAAGCGCGCGGTGAAGTTTCCGTTCCTCGATTATTCGACGCTGGACAAGCGCAAGGCCGCCTGCGAGGCGGAGCTGGAGGTCAACCGCCCTTTCGCGCCGCAGATCTATCGCGGTGTCGTGGCGATCACGAAAGATCGCGCCGGAAAACTGTCGCTCGACGGAGACGGCGAGCCAGTGGAATGGGCGCTGGAGATGCAGCGCTTCGACGAGAATGCGACTCTCGATCGCCTCGCCGATAACAGGAAGATCAACGCCGCCTTGGCCGACGAACTCGGTCGCGTGGTCGCGCTGGCGCATCGCAAGACGCCCGTGGCCGATGCAGGTCAATGGATCGCGGCGCTCGGCGCTTATGTCGAACAGAATGACGAGGCCTTCAAGGAATGGCCGGCGCTGTTTCCTGCAGAAGACGCGAAGGCTTTCACGGATGCAAGCCGCCGCCTGTTGAAGGATTTGCAACCCCTCTTGCGTCAGCGTGGTGAACTGGGACTTATCCGGCGCGGGCACGGCGATCTGCATCTTGGCAATATTGCCCTGATCGACAGCAAGCCGGTGCTGTTCGACGCCATCGAGTTCGATCCCGTCGTGGCGTCGGGCGACGTGTTCTACGATCTCGCCTTCCTGCTGATGGATCTGGTCGGACGGAACTTGCGGCCGCAGGCGAATATCGTGCTCAATCGCTATCTCGCCGACACACGGCGTGACGACGATCTCGATGCGCTGGCGGCCCTGCCCTTCTTCATGGCGATGCGCGCAGCCATCCGTGCCAAGGTGACGGCGGCGAAACTGAACCATACCGGCAACGACAGGAAGAAGAGCATCGAAGACAGCGCGCGTGCGTATTTCACACTTGCAACGAGACTGATCTCACCCCCCAGCCCGATGCTGATTGCGGTCGGCGGTTTGTCGGGCACGGGAAAATCCGTGCTCGCGCGCGCGCTGGCTTCATACATCCCGCCCGAGCCCGGCGCCGTGGTGTTGCGCTCCGACGTGATGCGCAAGCGGCTGTTCGACACCGCCGAGACCGAGAAGCTGCCGAAGGAAGCCTACAAGCCGGAAGTCTCCGAGACGATCTACAATATGCTGTATGAGCAGGCGCAACGTGTCCTCGCGGCCGGACATTCGGCCATCATCGATGCCGTCTTCGCGAAGGCGGACGAGCGCGAGCCCGTCGCCGAACTGGCAAACGCATCGCGCGTGCCGTTCCGCGGCCTTTTCCTGACGGCCGACATCGAGACGCGCATCAAACGCGTCGGCGGTCGCATCAAGGATGCCTCCGACGCCGATGCCGAGGTCGTGCGCAAACAGGCGGACTACGATCTTGGCGCGATAAGCTGGATTGAGATCGACGCCTCCGGCACGCCGGACGACACGCTCACACGCACGCGCAAAGTGCTCGATCAGTAAAGCGCGCGCAGGCCGATCACGATGGCAACGCCGCAGGCCAGCGCGAGAAATTCATTGCGCCGCCAGAGCATCAGCACCGCGACAGCCGCCATGGCCACGATGGCCGGCAGTCCTTCCTTGACCATCACCGGCATGACCAGCGCGGCAACGACAGAGCCGGGCAATGCCTCCAGCATGCGGCGGATGCGCGGCGTCAACGCGATGCGCCCCATCATCCAATGACCGGCAAGACGGGTGAACAAGGTGACAAGCGCCATGACCGCAATTGCCACCAATGCGCCGATGGACACGACATCACTCATCGGAGACGAGAGCTCCGACAATCGCTCCGGTCAGCGCACCGGCGATGACATACCAGTGACCCGGCACGAGGTAATAGACAGCAATCGCCATCGCGCCGGCCGATAACCAGGCCAAAGAACGGCGGGACAATTCCAGTGTCGGCGCCAGCAGCGCAATGAAATAGAACGGTACGATCAGATCGATACCGAAACGTTTCGGATCGGCAATCAGACTGCCGAAAATCTGGCCGATGGCAGTGGCAGGAACCCAGAACAGCCAGATGGTCAAGCCGCCGCCGAACAGAAAACCGATGTCGGCGCCGCCTTCCCTCCGATACCGCATCGAAGCAACCCAATTGCCATCGGTCAGCAGGAGCAGGCTCGGATAAATCTGCCGGGCCGGCGCTCCACCAATCCACGGCTGCAGTGATGCGCTCATCAGCACCATGCGCAGATTCACAACCAGCGTCGACAGCGCGATCGTGACAACCAGTGCGGCGGACATCAACGGCGACCAGATTTCCATCGCTGCGAATTGCGACAACCCGGCGAAAACGGTCGCGCTCATCAGCACCGACTCAAAGAGCGTCAGCCCTTTCTGTGCGGCGAACGCGCCGAACGCAGCCGCGAACACGACGACGCCCGGCAAAGCCGGGATCATCATGCGGGCGCCAGCGAGAACACCGGCAAAAGTCCAAATCGGCGCTGGCGCGCCGTCGCTGGCCACAGGCTGCATGGAAGTCATGTCATATGCGGGGAGTTCTGGCCTAGCAAAGCAACCGTGATTGAGCAATGTTGCGGATCACCTGCCTGCCTTGTTCCCCGGTCAACCGATGTCTGTTTCCATGCCCCGGGTCGCGGTCGCGACTGCCGGCTTTACCGCAATGCTCAATATGTATGCGCCGCAGGCCGTGTTGCCGCTGCTGGCGAATGAATTCGGCATAGGGCCGGCTGGTATCAGCCAGATCATGACCGTCAATGCACTCGCGGTAGCGCTGACCGCGCCGTTCACCGGCGTTGTTGCCGACGTGTTGGGGCGCCGGTCCGTCATCGCGGTCGCGATGGTTCTGCTGATCGTGCCCGATGTGATGATGGCGTTTTCGGACAGCCTGCAGGCGATTTTGTTCTGGCGTTTCGCGCAAGGCTTGCTGATGCCGCCGATTTTCGCCGTCACCATCGCCTATATCGGCGACGAATGGCCGGCCGGCGAAGCGACCGGCGTCACCGGATTGTTCATC
>JAEXXW010000057.1 GCA_023405565.1 Pseudomonadota bacterium | reverse complement strand
TAGCGGAGCTCAAGCTCGTTGTTGTTCAACGATGCCTGCAAGTCCTTCTCGAGCATGACGCGCTTTTCATACTCGCGAGACAGCGATGAACTATAGGAAATGAGCTGTCCTCGTCCGCGCCGCTTGGCTTCATAAAGAGCAAGGTCTGCGTGGCGCAGGAGCAGATCGACGCTGTCTCCGTCGCGCGGAGCGATCGCATAGCCGATGCTTGCCCCGCATTCGATATTCGACATGTTGATCTTGAACGGCCGGTTCAAACTGGCCAGCACATCACTGGCGATGGCATCCGCCATCCCGGCATCGACGTTCGTCAGGATCACAAGAAACTCATCGCCACCGACGCGCGACACCTCGCTCGGCACCGAGATTGCAGCCTTGATGCGCTGGGCAGCCTCAAACAGAATGGAGTCGCCGGCCGGATGCCCGAGCGTGTCGTTGATATCCTTGAAGCGGTCGAGATCAATCGTGATCAAAACAATATTATTGTTCTGCCGCATCTGCTGCGAAATCTTGTCGTTCAGCAGCTTCAGAAAATAGTCACGACTCCACAATCCGGTCAGAGCGTCCTGCTGCGCGACGCGCTCCACCTGCTTGTAAGCATAATGGCGCGCAACGATGTTCTCAAAAACCGTCCGGCTGATGAGAATCGTGCTCATGTAAAGGGTTACGATGAAGAGCGCCAAGGTGACATGCACAACGTCGAAATGCAGGAGAAGCGCTATGCAGAATGGCACGCATGTCAGGCTGATCTGTCCGATCGTTATGATCGGACGGCTCGCATTTCGGGACGAAATGCCCGCGATATAGCCCATGACACAACAATTGATGAGGTTCTCCACATCCTGTCCCGGATGCGCGATCGTGGTGTAGGCGCCGGTCACTCCGACAAGTGCGGAGAACGACCAGGCGCCGATCAATGCGACAAGTTCCCAGCGCTTGACGGACGCTTTCGTGCGGACCTTTTCATCCTGCTTAAAATAAAGATAGCTCGCGCCACTTCGCCAGATTCCAACGAGCGCAAAGGAAATTGCTACAAATATAAAGAAATCGTCGCCGCTGAGCGACCGCGCGATGACGGTGACGCCGATCGCAGCCAAGGTCGCAGCAAGAATCGACTTCGGCGTACTGTAAAGTGCACCGACCAGTTCTGAATAGATCGCTTGATCGAGTATCTGGGCCTGAAGACGATTACTCGCCTCCAAAGTGGCCGATCTGAGCCTGGTCATCGACGCCGGTATGTGAATATTCACTCCTGGTGTGAGACAATAGTCAGTATTTCTTAAAGAACGCTCCGATATTCGCGCTCAAAAGTAGTTACTTCAGCTTCAGTCAAATGAATCCCCGTTTACCTGACGCCTTCCTTGCGCGCGGCAAACATTGCCACAAGGCTCACGATTCCCGCGAATGTGAGATAGAAACTCGGCGCCACGTTGCTACCGGTAACCTGAATTAACCAAGCGTTAATAAATGGTGCAAAGCCACCGAAAAGCGCTACTCCGAATGCGTAGCTGATTGACAGGCCCGTCGTGCGCAAACGCGTCGGGAACAATTCCGACATCAACGCCGGCAACGACCCCATATAGCCGGCCATCAACACACCCATCACCCCCTGAACCACAACGAGGGTTTGCAGATTTGGTGAAGCCACAAGCCAGACAAACAGGGGATATGCAGCCAGTGTCAGCACGACGGCGGACACAATCGGTGCCAGAGTCCGTCCCACTTTGTCCGACCACGCGCCAAACACAGGCAACAGAACGAGCTGGACGGCTCCGGTAATCAATGTCGCAATGAAGCTGCCGGAAGCAGGCAAACCAAGCTGACGCGTGGCATAAATCGGCATGAACAGAATAGTGTACATGGCGACTGTACACAAAATGACGCACCCCAGTGAGATCAGCAATGTATTCTTGCTGTCTCCCAGCGTCTCGCGCAGCGGCGCATGGCTGATCTCCGATGACTTGAATTCGTTTGTCTCGTCAAGATGCCGCCGAATGTAATATCCCACCGGCCCGATCAGGAGGCCGGCGATGAAGGGGATGCGCCATCCCCACGCCTCAAGCTGTTCCTGGCTGAGGAGAGCGGTAATCGTTGCTCCGAAGCCTGTCGCCAGAATTGTCGTGACCGCCTGGCTGGCGAATTGCCAACTCGAATAGAAGCCGCGGCGCAAGGGATTTTGTTCGGCGAGAAATGCCGTGGCGCTGCCGAACTCACCACCTGCCGAGAAGCCCTGAATGAGTCTTGCAAGGACAATCAGTACGGTCGCAAAGATTCCAATAGACGTGTAGGTAGGCGCGAAGGCGATAATGGCCGTTCCTACCATCATCGCCGACATCGTCAGAACGAGGGCGGCCTTGCGTCCATAGCGGTCGGCGAAGCTGCCAAGCACAATCGCGCCCAACGGGCGCATGAAGAAGGTCACGCCGAATGTCGCCAATGCGAGCAGCAAAGACACGGTTTCGTTCCCCGCGGGGAAGAACAGCTTGGCAATGGTCGCGGCGAAGAAGCCGTAAATGACAAAATCAAACCACTCGAGAGCGTTTCCAATCGACGCTGCAACGATCGCGTGCCAATGGCGCACCTTTCCGGTCTGAGCGACCGGCGCGGTTATCGCAACGTCCCGCATGGCGTCCTCCTGCCGGCTTGCAAACGCCAAACGTCGGAAAAACTCTTCACCCCATACGAAGCGTTCAGAAAAAGGCTCTTCTGCAATTCAGGGTTGTGGTTGCCCG
>JAEXXW010000053.1 GCA_023405565.1 Pseudomonadota bacterium | reverse complement strand
CCCTGCGAGAGTGCGTTGCTCGACGGTGAGATCGCCGTTGCAGACGCTGATGGCCGCACCGATTTCGGCGCGTTGCAGAATGCGTTGAGCGAAGGGTCTGGCCGCATGGCCTATTATCTCTTCGATCTGTTGCATCTCAATGGCAAGGATCTGCGGCAAAGGCCGCTGACCGAGCGCAAGGAGCTACTGCGCGAACTACTCGCGTCATCGGCCGGGCAGGGGCCGCTGATTTATTCCGACCATGTGGCGGGGCATGGCGATGAAGCCTTCGCGCAAGCCTGCAAACTCAAGCTGGAAGGTCTGATTTCGAAAGAGGCCGACGCGCCGTATCGGTCGGGCCGCGGCCGAAGCTGGCTGAAAAGCAAATGCGGTTTCGAGCAGGAATTCGTCATCATCGGCTGGCGGCCATCGACCAAGGCGGGACGGCCGTTTTCATCGCTGCTGCTGGCGGTGCGAGAGGGCGAGCAATATCGTTATGCCGGCCGTGTCGGCAGCGGCTATTCGGGTGCCGGGCTCGAGAGCCTGTCGAAGCAATTCAAGGCGCTGGCGCGCAAGACGCCGGCAGTGAAGGATGTGCCGCCCGATATTGCGCGGCATGCGAAATACATCGAGCCGAAGCTGGTGGCTGAGATCGCTTTTCGCGGCTGGACGCGGGATGGCCTTGTGCGACAGGCTTCGTTCAAGGGATTGCGCAGCGACAAGCCCGCCAGAGAGATCGTGAAGGAGACGCCGATGCCGACACGCAAGGTTGCCAAGTCTGGTGTTCTGGCTGCCATGACGTCAGCGACAAAAACGGTGAGCAAGTCCGCAACAAAGGCAACAAGCGCGCGACGTAAGGCTGCGGCACCGCGCAAGACCGTTCGTTCGTCAGCGCATGATGATGCGGAGGAGATCCACGGCGTTCGCGTCACCCATCCCGACAAGGTTCTGTTCGCAGCGCAGGACGTCACCAAGCGCGAACTGATCGAGCATTATCTGTCCATCGCCGATTCAATGCTGCCGCATATCGTCGACCGGCCGATCAGTCTGGTGCGGTGTCCGAGCGGCAGCGGTGGATCGTGCTTCTATCAGAAGCATGCATCGGACGGCTTTCCGGACGAGTTCAAGGCGATCAGCATTCGCGAGAAATCCGGCACCGATAAGTATCTTTATATTGAGGACGAGCGCGGGCTCATTGCCGCGGTGCAGATCGGCGTGCTGGAGCTGCATCTGTGGGGGTGCCATGTCGACGATGTCGAGAAGCCGGACCGGCTGATCTTCGATTTCGATCCCGATGAAGGTCTCGACTTCATTCATGTCCGGGAAGCGGCGAAGGACATGCGCGACCGCCTGAAAGGTCTCGGGCTTGAATCTTTCCCGATGGTGACGGGCGGCAAGGGCGTGCATGTGGTGGCGCCGCTGAAGCCCGGCCATTCATGGGACCAGCATCGCGAATTTGCCGAGGCACTGGCGCGGGTGATGGCGGAGGAGGCTCCGGACCGCTTCGTCGCCAACATGTCGAAAGCCAAGCGCCGGGGGAAGATCTTCGTCGACTACCTGCGCAACCAGCGCGGGGCGACGGCGATCTGCCCATTCTCGACCCGGGCGCGGCCGGGCGCCTATGTGGCGATGCCGGTGTCGTGGGCGAAGCTCGGCAAGCTCGACAACGCCCATCCGGTGGCGGTGGGCGAGGCGGTGAGGTTTTTGGGCCGCAGCGACCCGTGGCCGGGCTATTTCAAGCTCAAGCAGTCGCTGCCGAAGATGTCGTGATGCGACTTGCGAGGCTCCGCACGTTGCGCGGTGGTATTTCCTGTGTTAAGAACAAATAGTGAACTTTGTTGAGGGCGAGGTGTTGAACGGGCCTTGCGCGTGACCACTTGTGGAAAAGGCTTGCTGCGGCAAGCGGCGGCGGACGCGACGCACTAGGGTGCGGGATTACGCCGGTTTGAACGGGAGAGTGTTATGGCGGGTTCGGTGAATAAAGTGATCCTGGTGGGGAATCTCGGGAAAGACCCCGAAATCCGCCGCACGCAGGACGGTCGGCCGATCGCCAATCTCTCGATTGCGACCTCGGAAACCTGGCGCGACAAGATGAGCGGCGAGCGCAAGGAAAAGACCGAGTGGCACCGCGTGGTGGTGTTTAACGAGGGCCTCTGCAAGGTGGTCGAGCAATACCTGAAGAAGGGCGCCAAGGTGTATATCGAAGGCGCACTGCAGACCCGCAAATGGACCGACAAGGACGGCGTCGAGAAATACTCGACCGAAGTCGTGTTGCAGGGCTTCAACTCGACGCTGACGATGCTGGATGGCCGTGGCGGCGGTGGTGGCGACCGCGTGTCCGACTATTCGGGCGGCGATGATTTCGGCTCGCCCGGACCGACCGCGTCGCGCCGGCCGGCGATGGCTGGCGGCGGCGGCGGCCGCGGCGACATGGACGACGAGATTCCGTTCTGATTTTGGTCATTCCGGGGCGCCGCATGGCTGGCAAGTTTACGCAGCCAGCGATGCGGTGAGCCCGGAATCCATTTTCATTTAAACAACAGTCTGGATTCCGGGTTCGCGCGGAACGCGCGCCCCGGAATGACGGCGTTGACGGAGCTGCCGTTTCGCAATGCCCGATCTCTACATCCTCCTCAAACTCGTCCACATCATCGGCGCTGCGGTCCTGTTCGGCACCGGCATGGGCATTGCCTTTTTCATGCTGATGGCGCATCGGTCGCGCGATGTGGCGGCGATCGCGCATACGGCGCGTGTTGTCGTCATCGCCGACATGGTGTTCACGGCAACGGCGGTGGTGATCCAGCCGCTGACCGGCATCGGCCTCGCGCATGTCGCCGGCTATTCGTTGTTCGAGAGCTGGATCGTGGCATCGGTCGCACTCTATCTCTTCATCGGGTTGTTCTGGCTGCCCGTGCTGTGGTTCCAGAAACGCATGCGGGATCTGGCGGAGGAAGCCCTGCACGCAAACAGGCCGCTGCCGCCCGCTTATGACCGCCTGTTCCGCGCCTGGTTCGTGTTCGGCTGGCCCGCCTTCACGGCGATGATCGCGATCTTTTTCCTGATGATCGCCAGACCGCAATTGTGGTGACACTCTTGGTCTGCAAGACTTGTCAGCATGACAAGTCTCGCAACCACGCTCCTGAACGCGTTGAAGGATCACGGTGCCCGTGAGATCTTCGGCATTCCCGGCGATTTCGTTCTGCCTTTCTATAAGGTGATCGAGTCGTCCAACATCCTGCCGCATTACGAGCTGAGCCATGAGCCGGCGGTCGGCTTTGCTGCCGACGCTGCGGCGCGCTTTCATGGCGGCATCGGTGTTGCCGTCGTCACCTATGGCGCCGGCGCCTTCAATCTCGTCAATCCGATTGCCGGCGCCTATGCCGAACGCTCGCCGGTTGTCGTGATCGCCGGTGCGCCCGGCGCGCGCGAACGCGAAAGCGGCCTGCTGCTGCATCATCAGGCACGCACCGTCGATACACAGCTTGCCGTGTTCAAGGAGATCACCTGCGATCAGGCGGTGCTGACCGATGCCGCAACGGCGCCGGCCGAGATCGCACGCGTGCTGCGCAGCGCGAAGGAGCGCTCGCTGCCGGTCTATATCGAGATGCCGCGCGACATGGTGGATATGCCCTGCGCGCCGGTGCCGGTGCTGAAACGCAAGCCTGTCGATCAGGAAGCGTTGAGCGAATGCGCCGCGGAAATCATCGAACGGCTGCAGGACGCGAAGAACCCGGTCATCGTCGTCGACGTCGAAATCCGCCGCTATGGCGCCGAGCATCATGTCGCGACGCTCGCCCGCAAGCTCGGCATTCCGGTCGTCACCACTTTCATGGGACGCGGATTGCTGGCCGATGCGCCCGATGTCGTCGCCGGCACCTATCTTGGCGCGGCCGGTGACAAGGCGATTACCAAGCTCGTTGAGGATGCCGACACATTGCTGCTGCTCGGCGTTATCCTGTCCGACACCAATTTCGCGCTGTCGAGCCGCAAGCTTGATCCGCGTCGCACCATGCTGGCGATCGATCGCGAGGTGCGGGTGGGGCATCACTATTATTCCGACATGCCGCTGGATGTGCTGGTCGATGCCCTGATCGAACAGGCACCGAAGGCCAAGAAGACGCTTGTGCTGCCGGAGCCAGACGTTCGCTATCCGCGCGGACTGAAGGCCGATGACAAAAAGGTCATGCCGTCGGACATCGCCTGCGCCATCAACGATCTGTTCGACAGGCACGGCATCATGCCGATGACAGCCGACATGGGCGATTGCCTGTTCACCGCGATGGAGATCGAAAACACGCATCTCGCCGCGCCCGGCTATTATGCCGGCATGGGCTTTGGCGTGCCGGCCGGCATCGGCGTCGCGGCGGCGATGCATCAGCGCCCGCTCATTCTCGTCGGCGATGGCGCGTTCCAGATGACCGGCTGGGAGCTCGGCAATTGCCGACGCTATGATCTCGATCCGATCGTCGTGCTGTTCAACAATTGCTCGTGGGAAATGCTGCGGGTGTTCCAGCCGGAATCCAAGTTCAACAACCTGTCCGACTGGAATTTCGCGGCGATTGCGCCGTCGCTCGGCGGGCATGGCGAACGCGTGACGACGCGCAAGGAATTGCATGATGCGCTGGAGCGCGCCGTGGCGCGGCGCGGGCAATTCTCGCTGGTCGAGGTGATGCTGCAGCGGGGCGAAACGTCGAAGACTCTGGAACGCTTCGTCACCGGCTTCAAGGCGGCGCGTGAGAAGGCGGCGGCGACCTGACCGCTAGCTCCAGATCGCCCGCACGCCATCGATGACGAATTGCACGGCGAGTGCGGCAAGGATGACGCCGAGGAGGCGCTCCAGCACGATGCTGCCGGTGACGCCGAGCAGCTTTGAGAGACGCGTGCCAAGCCTGAATGCGATGAGACAGGCGATCATGACAATGGCAATGACTGCAAGCAGACAGACCAATTGAAGAGGATCGTTGCCGGCACGTCCGGCCAGCAGA
>JAEXXW010000041.1 GCA_023405565.1 Pseudomonadota bacterium | reverse complement strand
GTCAGGCAGCGCATGAAAACGGACGGCGCAGTCGGCTTCTGGTGGCCACCTTCCTTGGCGTGTTCGAGATAGTTCAAACCGAGACAGACGATCTTGCCCGGATTGGCGACCGGCAGCGCATACTTGATGCCAGCCAGCGGCACGCGGGCCGAGGCCGGGGCGCTCTTGGCTGTGTCGGCCAGCGGCTTCAGGTCGCCACCCGAGCGAGCCAGCACTTCACCCAGATCAAACGGGATTTTCGGATCGGCGGCCTGCAGGTCGATGACCTGATCGCCCTCGACGACGCCCAGGCGCAATTGTTGATTTTGCTCGAAACCGACGATCTTCATGTGCAGCTTGTCCCGATGACTTTGGAAGGATTGGCGGGACGGCGAACGCCGTCCGGGGCGTCTCTTTAGCCCTAAAATCGGCCATCGCAAAGCTGGTCAGACGTACGCAGGGCGGGCGTTCCGTCCCGCCACTCCCCACTATTTCAGCACCAGGGCATGGACCGAGAACAGGCCGGCCTTGTCGGTCCACATGTCGAGCGGAGACCAGCCGGCCTTTCTTGCAAGGCGGCGGAAGGAGTCCGGCGTGTATTTGCAGCTGTTTTCGGTGTGGATGGTTTCGCCGGCACGGAAATCAAATGTCGCACCGGCAACCTTTACTTTCTGCCGTTTGCGGCTGGCCAGATGCATCTCGATCCGGCTCTTGTCATGGTCGTAGAAGGCCTGATGCTCGAACGTATCAAGCTTGAAATTGCCGCCGAGCTCCCGGTTCAGGCGCCGCAGAAGATTGAGATTGAACTTCGCCGTGACCCCGGCCGCATCGTTGTAGGCCGCATTCAGAATGCCAGCGTCCTTGACGAGATCCACCCCAACGATCATCACCGATCCTTGGCCCAGGACCACGCCGGCATGGCGCAGGAACGCTACGGCCTCGTGCGGATCGAGATTGCCGATGGTTGAGCCAGGGAAGAATCCGATCTTCGGCAGGCCCGAGACGTCATTCGGCAGCACAAACGACTGCATGAAATCCGCCACCACTGGCAGGATCTTCAATCGCGGATAATCCTTGCGCAAGGTTGCAGCCTCGATCGCCAGAAACTCGCCGGCGATATCGACGGGCACATAGGCTTTCAGCTTGTCCGCCGCATCGAGCAGAAACCGCACCTTGATGCAGGCGCCGCTGCCGAACTCGACCAGCGCCGCGCCGGTCGGAAAATGCTGCACGATGGCTTTGCCATGCTCGCGCAGAATCTCATGCTCGCTGCGCGTCGGATAATATTCCGGCAATTGCGTGATCTGCTCGAACAATTGCGAGCCTTCGGTATCATAGAAATACTTCGGGGAAATGCGTTTCGGGCTTGCCGACAATCCGGCGACAACATCGGCGGCGAATTGCGCGCGGTCTTCGGTGGGCTCGAACTTGGTGACGGGTTTGGTGGCGCGTGCGTGATACGTCATCCTGGATACTCCGCGAGCCGCAGCCCGGTGAATTGCCAGCGTGCCGGCGGGTGAAAGAAGTTGCGATAGGTCAGACGCGCATGCCCGTCCGGGGTTGCAAGCGAGGAGCCGCGCAGCACCATCTGGTTGATCATGAACTTGCCGTTGTATTCGCCGATCGCGCCATCCGGCGCGCGATAGCCGGGATAAGGAAGATAGGCGCTGCGCGTCCACTGCCAGACGACGCCGAACGCGTCATCGATCAGGCTATGGCGCGCGGCAACTTCCCATTCTGTCTCGGTGGGCAAGTGCTTGCCGGCCCAGTGCGCAAAAGCCTCGGCCTCGTAATAGCTCACATGCATCACCGGCGCTTGCGGATCGATCGGCCGCAAACCGCCAAGCGTCATCACATGCCAATCACCATCCGTCTCGCGCCAATAGCCAGGAGCCTGCCAGCCATCGGCCTCACGTTTCGCCCAACCGTCCGACAGCCACAACGACGCATTGCGGTAGCCGCCATCGGCCATGAACTCGCGCCATTGCGCGTTGGTGACAAGCCCACGGGCGATACGCACCGGTTGTGTCAGTACGCGATGTTGCGGCCGTTCATTGTCGAAATAAAAACCCTCGCCATCGTGTCCGATCTGATGGATGCCCGGCGGAATATCGACAAAGCTTGCGTCATTCGTCGCGGCCGGCGCTGCCCAGGATTGATCGTAAGCAGGATGCGTCGGGTTTTGCGCGAAGGCATGCAGGATATCGGTCAGCAGCAATTCCTGATGCTGCTGCTCGTGGTGCAGGCCGATTTCGAGAATGGTGAAGATCTCACGGCTTGTTGATGCGGGTGCCGTCTCGATCAGTTGTTCGACTGCATGATCGACATGAGCACGATAAGCCGCAACATCCGCCGCATTCGGCCGCGTGATGAGACCGCGCTCTGGGCGTGCATGGCGCGGGCCGGCAGCCACATAATAAGAATTGAACAGGAAGGGAAAACGCTCATCGAAGATCCGATAGCCCGACAGATGCGGCACCAGCAGGAAGGTCTCGAAGAACCAGGTCACATGCGCCCGATGCCATTTGGTCGGGCTGGCATCCGGCATGGACTGAACGATCTGATCTTCCGGCGACAATGGCGCGGCACGCGCCTCGGTTTCGGCACGAACGGCACGAAATGCCTCAAGCCAATGCTTTCGCCCTGCAGCGTCGGACGGCACACTCAATTCACGCAGCACATGAGATGGCATGGGCCTGGAAAGCTCCCCGATTGCGGGGCCTAGAGATGGGGCGCAGCTAAGGTTTTTCCAATGTCCCGAGCGCAATAATGTTCCCCTTTTTCCGGATAGCTGGAAATCGCAGCCCAAAATGGGGCCTTCACCGGAAAAATATCAATGTCACCAGTGCGAAAGTCGGCAGAAGGATGGCTCCGGACCAGACCATGTAGCCAAAGAAGGACGGCATCTTCACGCCGGCCCCGCGTGCGATTGCATAGACCATAAAGTTCGGTGCATTGCCGATATAGGTATTGGCGCCCATGAAGACCGCACCTGTCGAAATGGCGGCCAGCGTCGGCGCGAAAGCCGTCATGAGCGTGTTGGGGTCGCCGCCGGCCAGTTCGAAGAACACGAGATAGGTGGGTGCGTTATCGAGGAACGATGACAGGATGCCGGTCAACCAGAAATAGGCAATGTTGTTTGGCGCCCCGTCAGGCAGCGTGACCAGGGCAACCAGAGAGGCAAAGGCCCCGCTCGCACCGGCATTGAGCATCGCGATCACCGGCACGATGCAGATGAAGATGCAGGCAAACAGCAACGCGACTTCAACGATGGGCCCCCACGCGAAGCCATTCGCCGCGCGGAACGATGTTCGAGTAAGAACCAGCGAAGCCAGCGCGGCGAGCACGAAGATTGCATCGCGCACAACGTTTTGCAGTTGAACCTCGACACCCGCCAGCGAGAAGGAAATGCCGGGCCTCCAGGAGGCGCTCATCAGAATCGCGCCGATCACGACAGCCAAGAGCACAAAGTTGATCTGCCCGTGCAGCTTCAGCGGCGAATCCGGCGTCGGATCGAGCGGATGATGCAAGCGATCTTCCCGCTTGTGCAGCACCATGTCCATCACGAAGAAGACTGCGAGAAGTATGACGGCGACAAACAACGTCTCCGGCCAGAGATGCTTCGCGGTCCAGAAGAAATCGACCCCCTTCAGAAATCCGACAAAGAGCGGCGGATCGCCGAGCGGCGTTAAAGCACCACCGATATTCGATACAAGGAAAATGAAAAACACCACTGTATGCACACGAAAGACACGATCGTCATTCGCGCGCAGCAGCGGGCGGATCATGATCATTGACGCACCGGTCGTACCGACAAAGCTGGCCAGCAACGCGCCGATCGCAAGCAGAAGCGTATTGGCCGCCGGTGTGCCGCGAAGATTACCCTCCAGATAGATACCGCCGGCAATGGTATAGAGGGCAAACAGGAGGAGAATGAACGGCACATATTCAAGCAGAATAGTGTGCAGCAGCGCATGGCTCGCGCTGGCGATCCCCGCCGACAACACGAGCGGGATAACGATGCAGGCGGACCAGAAGGCAGCGAACTTGCCGTAATGGTGCTCCCAGAGATGGGGGTAGAATAGCGGACCGGTCGCAATCGACAACAGAATGCCGACAAAGGGAAGCGCCCAAACCAGCCCCATCGACGCACCATCGAGTCCTTCAGCCGCATGGGACAGACTGGGCGCAACACTGAAACAGGCCGCAAGCAGAATGATGCGCAGAACGTGCCTGAAAGTCATAACAGCCCAGCCCTTCCCCAACCGGTCATTCGACCAGCGCTGAGAACCTGCAACATTGGCGCCGAAGGATCAACGCCTCGCGATGTCGCTCGCTGGTCTCATCCCGGAATCATGGGCCAGATCGGCAGGACGGTCAGAAGAACGAAGAACGGCATCAGGATCAGCGACGCCCAGAACAGATAGGCGAAGAAGCTCGGCATGGCGACGCCACGCTCCTGCGCGATGGCATAGACCATGAAGTTGGGCGCGTTGCCGATATAGGTCAGAGCCCCCATGAACACCGCCCCCATCGAGATGGAGGCGAGCGTACCGGCCAACGGCCCCATCAATTGTTGCGCGTCGCCACCGGCGAGTTCGAAAAAGACGAGATAAGTCGGCGCATTGTCGAGGAAGGCAGACAGCAGACCTGTCAGCCAGAAATAGGCCGACTCGTCCGGTATGCCGCCAGGACCCGTGACGATATTGAACAGAAAGGCGAAGGGACCATTCCGCCCCGCCTGCAACATCGCAAGGACGGGAATGATCGCCGTGAAAATTCCGGCGAACAGGATCGCGACTTCCCGGATCGGCTCCCAGCTAAATCCGTTCGATTCGCGATGCTCATTGGGCGTCAGCCACAGAGACAACAGCGCAATGCCGACGAGCGCCATGTCGCGCAGCAGATTTTGCAGCAGGACATGCGTCCCGAAGACATCGAATTCCACGCCCGGCTTCCACAGCGCGGAAGCAAGGATGCTGGCGATGATGCCGCCGATCAGAATGAAATTGACACCGCCGCGAATGCCGACCTTGATGTTCGGATCCTTGCGGACACGGGCCACAGCGTCGCCCCGCGCAAGCCACGTATCAAGACAGAAAAAAACCAGAAGAAGCGGCAGCACGAGGATCAGCGTCTGCAGCCAGATATTCTTCATGGTCCAGAAGAACTCGACACCGCGCAGAAAACCGACGAACAATGGCGGATCACCGAGCGGAGTCAGCGCACCACCGATATTGGCGACAAGAATGATGAAGAACACGACGACATGGGCGCGATGACGGCGCTCCTCGATCGCGCGCAGAACGGGGCGGATCAGGATCATCGCCGCGCCCGTCGTGCCGACGAAGCTTGCAATACCGGCACCAATACCCAGCAAAATCGTCAAATTAAGCGGCGTGCCGCGCACCTTGCCGGTGATGAGGATGCCGCCAGCCACGGTGTAAAGCGCGAACAGCAGGACGATGAAGCTCATATATTCCGCGAGCGCGGCATGCACGAACGCCGCCCAGGCGGACGGAAATCCGTAAACCAGCGCCAGCGGGACAAGAACCGCGGCCGCCCAGAACGCGGCGAGCTTGCCATAATGATGGTGCCAGAAATTCGGGAACAGCAAGGGTCCGGTGGCGATGGTCAGCAGCAGGCCGATGAAAGGCAGCTCCCACAGCCAGGACATGCTTGCGCCGTCGAGCGCCGCGGCGTGTGCCGCGGAAGGCCATAACAGCAACGAAATCAATAGCAAAGCGAGACGGGCACTATTCTTCATCACACTGTTTGAACCATTTCCAATGTTTGTTTCAATGCGACACAATGCTTGCCTGAAGCGTCGCAACGCCCGTAGGTTATGAGCGTGAGCGTCGCGTAATGAGAATTGGTCTCAATCCTTTCCAGAAAGAGCCAAATGCACCGTCGGCCGGCCGTTTCGATACGGCACGGGCCGCAGCAGCTTGGCCGACTGACAATATCATCTTTCTGTCAGAACACCGCCGAGGCGGCCCTGGTAGCCACCTGGATATTGCACCAGGTGATGGCGGGCGGGCATCGGAAGAGCCATCGCGCCTGCGGCATGCGCTGTACTGGTCAGCCCTGTTCGGTGCCGCTCTGCTCCTGCATTCTGCTGTGATCTTTGCTTTTCTGGGCCACACAAAGCCGCAGGCGAGCGTTGGCCTTGAGTCCATCTCGGTCGAGATCGTTCTCGGCGCGCAGACGGCTGCCGGGCTCGCCTCCGCGCCGAGCGAAAGCGAAACCGCAGCGTCGGAGCCGGCCGCCGAGCCGACACCGCCGGAACCCGAGGTAACCGAAAAAGCCCCCGAGACGCTACAGCCCGCCGCCGAGGCTGAAGCATTGAAACGCAGCAAGCCAGCGGACAAGCCGCGTCCGCAAAAGACGCAACCGAAGCGGACAGTCACCACACCGTCTGCCCCGACAACCACCAGCGCGCCGGCCTCGAGTGCCTCCAGCGGCATCGGCCAGGGCCGGTCGAGCGCGGACAGCAACTATCTCGGCCTCGTGGCCGCGCATCTTGCCAAGCATAAACGCTTCCCGCCCGAAGCGAGCGCGTCCGGCAGCACCGGTGTTGTGACCATCACCTTCGCGATCGATGGCCAGGGCCATTTCATCGCGGCCCAGATCGCGCAAACGTCCGGTGTCGCAAGTCTCGATGCCGAGACACAGGACATGGTACGGCGCGCATCCCCCTTCCCGCCACCGCCATCGGGCCAGACGACGAGCTTCACCGTGCCGGTGAATTTCAATCTGAGGCAGTGATTAAAGCAGGCCTTCCGCGTCAGCTCACAGTCCCAGCATCCGCTCTGCGTTCGACGACACCATTTTCCGGATCTGATCGTCGTCGTAGCCGAGGTCCATGCAGAGCTTGATGCCGCGGCGAATACCCTCGATCGGACCGATCGTGCCGGTCTGGCCGAGATCCGAACACAGCACCGTCTGATCGACGCCGGCCGCCTCGATATGCTTGCGCAAATCCGCGCTTTCACAGGTCTTGAACTTGGAGCCCTCGATGAACATGCACAGCGAGTGCTCGACATAGGCGCCCATCTTGGCGATGCCGGCAACATCGTTCATCGATGCGTCGACAATGTCTTCCGGATGCGTCAGTACGATGCGCTTGACGCCGCGGCGCTGCGCCTCCTCGAACACCAGCCAGGTCTCGCTGACATGCAGATGACCACTGGCCAGAACCATGTCGTTCTTGGCGATGATGTCGATGACTTCCTTCACGTCATCGCGCACGCTCTTGTCCGGGTTGAGAACCGGAATACCGGTCGCCGGCCGCATCTTCTGGGTTGACGCCGGATGCACCCAGTTCGACGTCTTTTCCCAGCGCAGATGATTTTCCGCCGCCAGCGTCGGAAACCACACGATCCTGCCGCCCATCGCCGCCGTATGTTCGACGGCGTAAGGATTGAAGCCGCCGACCACATTGTTGAGCACGATGCTGGACAGGATCTTCGTCTTCAACTCGGGATGATGCTTGGCGATCATCGCCGCGGTCATGACGCCGCTATAGTCGTGATCCTTGGTGACGATGGCCTTGAAGCCCGCCGCCGAGGCCTCGCGCAGCAATTCGAGGTGATCGATGCCGCGCGGCGCAATGGACGGGCCGCTATGCACATGCGGGTCGATGGCGCCGACAAGCAACGCGTCGATCCGCTTCTCGATCGTCTGGTCTTGAGTGCTGGTCTGCGTCACGGATCACGTCCTTGT
>JAEXXW010000636.1 GCA_023405565.1 Pseudomonadota bacterium | reverse complement strand
ATTGCGCAGCTTGTGGTTGCAAATGTATTGCAAGTCGATGTCCGCTTAGTAGACAATCTGGACGTAACAGCACGCGGAAGCGGCGGATTTGGCTCGACGGGGACGACAACAACCACAAAAATTGTCGATACTGCGCGATGACAGGATAGACAGGTTGGTCTAATTTAATACCGTTATGCCCCATAACGCATCTACGGTGAGAGACTTTGGAATGCCGCTGCTGTCCCGGAAAGGTATCTTGGCCATTGCAGCGGTCATCGATGTCGCTCTCAATTCTGAGACACGCCCTGTCTCGGCGAAGGCGCTGGCGTCCCGCCAGGGACTGCCGCCGCGACACCTCGAACCCGTCCTGCAAGCCCTTGTGCATGACGGCATTCTGCGCGGCGTCCGCGGCCCCCATGGCGGATATTCGCTAGGCCGGGACAAGACCGACATCACGGCAAACGAGATCTTGCGTGCGGCCGGGACTGTCGAGGAAGGCTCGGACGATCCTCTCCCCGGCTCCTTCCTGGTTTCCAGCGTTGTGCTGCCAGCATTGGCGCAAGCCGAACGCGCTTTCGCGGCGGCGCTCGGAACCATTCATCTCAACGATCTTATCGAGCGCGCGCAGAGCACCACCGCATCCTGAACCGCGCTGCCGTTCACGATCTGGACTCTTACGGCGCGAGTCGCCTTGGGAGTAAAGTCAAGCGATTCGGGTTGGGGGAATGCGGCCCTCATTCGCTTTGCGTCCTCACGACAATACAGGTTTGCATCGGACAGGTGTCCGGTGACGGCCGGTATTGGGGGCAACTGGGTATGCGGGAATGAATCGGTTGACCGGTGCCGGGGGCACCGTTCTGCGGCGATGCAGGGACATTGCCTTGACGACCACGGCGTGGGCCACGCTCGGGTCAACGAGCGCTCACGCGCAGGATTCGCTTCCGCTCAGCACCTATCTCAATGCACTTGCCAGTTTCGATCGCCATGAGCTGGCCGCGCTCGGCCTGACGCTCGGCGTGATCGCCTTCGGGGTCGTGACCTCGATCATGCTGGTGCGGACCCGCCGGCGCGCCACGGCTGCCGAGGCCTCGGCCCGTCGCGAGATCGAGACCCTCTCCGCCGAAACGGACCGCGTGAATGCGCTGCTGCTGTCTGAACCACAGATCGTCGTGGCGTGGGCCGCCGGCTCCGACGAGCCCGACATCATCGGCGATGTGACCATCGTCACACTCGCAACCATGCCGCAGCGCGTGCTGGCCTTTGGATCGTGGCTCGCAGCGGATCAGGCGCAGATGATGCAAAATGCAGTCGAACGACTGCGCAATAACGGCGAAGCTTTCGCCATGACACTCAATACACTCGGGGCCAAATCGATCGAGGCGGAAGGCCGCGCGATCGGTGGCCGCGCGGTGATGCGATTGCGCGATGTCAGCGGCACCAAGAGCGAACTTGCCGCCCTCACAGCCCGCCATGAACGTCTGGTCGACGATATGACGGCGTTGCGCACACTGGTCGATTCCCTGCCCTTCCCGGTCTGGGCCCGTGATCGCGAAGGACGGCTCGATTTCGTCAATTCAGCCTATGCCGGTGCGGTGGAAGCTGCCGATCCGAACGAGGCAGTCGAGCGCAATCTGGAATTGCTCGATCGGTCCGTGCGCGAGGATGCCGCACGCACGCTTGGCAACAACACCCCCTATCGCAATCGCGTACCGACAGTGATCGCCGGTGCGCGGCGCATTTTCGATGTGGTCGAAATGCCGACCAGGGCTGGCAGCGCCGGCATTGGCGTGGACTTCACCGAACTCGAAAATCTCAAAGCGGAAATGACCCGCATGATCGAGGCGCATCGCCGCACACTCGATCAGCTCGCCACCGGTGTCGCCATCTTCGGTGCCGATCAGACCCTGCGCTTCTACAATGAAGCCTATCGCGCGCTGTGGGACCTCGACGCCTCCTATCTCGATCACAGCCCGACCGATTCCGCCGTCCTCGACCGCCTGCGTGCGTCCCGCAAACTGCCCGAGCAGCAGGACTTCCGCTCCTGGAAAAACCAGTTGCACGAAGCCTATCGCGCGATCGAGGCGAAGGAGGATCTGTGGCACTTGCCCGACGGACGCACACTCAGGGTCGTGACGACGCCCAATACCGAAGGCGGCGTCACCTATCTCTTCGACAACGTCACCGAACGGCTCGATCTCGAACGTCGCTATGACGCCTTGATCCGCGTGCAGGGCGAGACGCTCGACAATCTCGCAGAGGCGGTTGCTGTCTTCGCGAGCGATGGCCGTCTGCGGCTGTACAATCCGGCTTTCGCCCAGATGTGGAATTTACCCGCCGAAGCGCTGGCCGAACGCCCGCATATCGAAGCCGTCATCGCCTGGTGTGCGCCGCTGCAACCGGAAGATCAAACCCTGCGCGCATTGCGCACCGCCGTGACCTCGATCGGCCAGCGCGATTCCGTGAAGGGTCGCCTTGAGCGCCGCAACAGCAGCGTCGTCGACGTTGCGACCCTGCCGCTGCCCGATGGGGCAACGCTCGTCACGTTTCAGGACGTCACGGATAGCGTCAATGTCGAGCGCGCATTGCGCGAACGCAACGAAGCGCTCGAGACGGCCGACGAGATCAAGATCAACTTCCTGCATCACGTCTCGTATGAATTGCGCTCGCCACTCACCAATATCATCGGCTTTGCGCATTTCCTCGGCGATCCATTGACCGGACCGCTGACCGACAAGCAATCCGAATATCTTGGCTACATCACGGTCTCGACCAATTCGCTGCTCGCGCTGATCAACGACATTCTCGATCTCGCCAGCATCGACGCCGATACGATGACGCTCAATCTCGGTCCGGTGGACATCCGCAGAACTGTCGAAGCCGCCGCCGAGGGCATCGGCGACCGGCTGCTCAAGGACAACATCAAGCTCGACATCGATGTGCCGGCCAATATCGGCGAATTCTCCGCCGATGAACGTCGGGTGCGGCAAATTCTGTACAATCTCCTGTCCAACGCAGTCGGTTTTTCACCAGCAGGCAGCACCATCCGGATGCATGCCGAGCGCACTGAATCATCGATCGTCTTCTCGGTCACGGATCAGGGCCCCGGTATCCCGCCCGAGATGAAAAACCGCATTTTCGACTGGTTCGAGACCCATCCCCTCGGTTCCCAGCATCGCGGCGCCGGCCTGGGCCTGTCGATCGTGAGGTCCTTCGTGCAGTTGCATGGCGGAACGGTCGGCATCGATTCGGCGGTCGGAAAAGGTACTACCGTGACCTGTACCTTCCCGATCCAGCCGCCGGCGGAACGCATTGCTGCGGCGTAGATAAGTGCGCCGAAACATGCCAATCATGTTCGGTGTATCTTGACCTGACAGCGTCATCCGGACGGGACATCTGCTTCGTGAATATGGCGGCGACGACCATCCTTTCCCGCGAGACCAGCTTTACCGTCGCGCTCGAGAACGAGCAGGCGACGCATCGTTTTGCGGCTGAAATCGCCAATGCGCTCGAACCCGGCAACCTCGTGACGTTGTCCGGCGATCTCGGTGCCGGCAAGACGACCTTCGCCCGCGCGCTGATCCGCTTTCTCGCCGATGACGTGACGATCCCGGTGCCCAGCCCGACTTTCACGCTGATGCAAAGCTATGACCTGCCGCGCTTCCCGCTGGTCCATGCCGATCTCTATCGGCTGTCAGGAGCCGACGAACTGACCGAACTCGGTCTCGACGACCTCGACGGATCCGTGGTGCTGATGGAATGGCCGGACCGCGCCGGCGATTGGCTCCCGGCCGACCGGATCGATATTGCATTCAGACTCGTGCCGTCGCATTCGATCGAACATCGCGAGGTGCGCGTCACGGGTTTTGGCAAGCTGGGAGAGCGGGTCGAACGCATCGCCGCATTGCGCAGCTTCCTTCACGATGCATCTTTCGCTCTCGCCGAACGCAAACGCATGCAGGGTGACGCATCGACACGCATCTACGAGCGCATTCGGTGCAACGGCACGTCTGCCATCCTGATGAATGCGGCACGGCGGCCGGATGGCCCGCCGGTGCGTGACGGCAAACCCTACAGCGCGATTGCGCATCTCGCCGAAGACGTCACGCCCTTCGTCGCGATAGCGGATGGCCTGCGCGCGCAAGGTTTCTCCGCACCGGACATCTATGCCGCCGATCTTGAGCATGGATTTCTGCTGCTGGAGGATTTCGGCTCGGAGCCTTTCGTCACAGGTCAACCACCTGCGCCGATCGTGCCGCGCTACGCCGAGGCCGTCGATCTGCTGGCAACTTTGCATGCTAGGACATTGCCGACGACCTTACCGGTGCGTGGCGCAGTGCCCTACACCATTCCCCGCTATGATTCCGACGCCTTCATGATCGAGGCGGAATTGCTGCTCGACTGGTACATTCCGCATCGCGGGCTTGCTGTCGATGATGCGACACGCGCCGAATTCCGGACGCTTTGGCAGGATGCTTTGCAGCCGGCCCTGAATGGCGAGCAGACCTGGGTCTTGCGCGACTTCCATTCGCCGAATCTCATCTGGCTGCCGAACCGTCAGGGTATCTCGCGCGTGGGTCTGCTCGATTTTCAGGATACCCTTGTCGGCCCGACGGCTTACGACGTCGGCTCGTTGCTGCAGGACGCACGCGTCGATGTGCCGAATGCGCTCGAAGATGAATTGCTGGCGCGCTATCTCGGCAAGCGGACCGAGCAGGATGCCCGCTTTGACGCCGAGGCTTTCAAGGGGCTTTACGCGGTGATGGTGGCGCAGCGATCCACAAAAATCCTCGGCATCTTCGCAAGGCTGGATAAGCGCGACGGCAAACCGCAATATCTCCGTCACATGCCGCGCGTATGGCGCTATCTGCAAGGCGCCCTCGCTCATCCGGCGCTCGCCGGTCTCGCGCGCTGGT
>JAEXXW010000635.1 GCA_023405565.1 Pseudomonadota bacterium | reverse complement strand
GGTGTGATGAAGACATGTCTTGTCGTCGATGATTCCAGTGTCATCCGCAAAGTGGCCAAACGTATTCTTGAAGGAATGGATTTCCAGATCGTCGAGGCGGAGGACGGGCAGCAGGCGCTTGATGCCTGTTATCGGATGCTGCCTGACGCCATCCTGCTCGACTGGAATATGCCCAAGATGGACGGTTACGACTTTCTTAAAGCGCTGCGCCGGATGCCGGGCGGCGAGGGGCCAAAAGTCGTGTTCTGCACCACTGAAAACGATGTTGCCCATATCGCCCGCGCGCTGCACGCGGGTGCCAATGAATACATCATGAAGCCGTTCGATCGCGACATCGTCGAGGCGAAATTCCAGGAAGTCGGGTTGATCTGATTCCAGTTCTGTGTGTTTTCGTCGGGTCGTATTGTGACAAGTCTGATGCCTGCAGATCTGCGAAGCCATACTCCTGAGCCGGACGGTCCGGTGAAGGTGATGGTGGTCGACGATTCCGTCATCGCGCGCGGCTTTATCCGCCGCTGGGCCGAGATCGAAGCCGATATCGAGGTCGTGGCGTCACTGCAGACGGCGCGCGAGGCCCTGAACAGTCTCGATCGCATCAGGCCGGATGTTGTCGTGCTCGATATCGAAATGCCCGACATGGACGGCATCACGGCCTTGCCATTGATCCTGCAGAAAAGGCCGAATGTTGCCGTCATCGTCGCGTCCACCCTGACGCGCCAAAATGCCGAGATCTCGCTGAAAGCGCTGTCGCTGGGAGCGCTGGATTGCATCCAGAAGCCGGATGCCTGTGGCGCTGTGACCAGCGACAGCTATCGCCACATTTTGATGGCGCGCATCCGTGAGTTCGGTATGCGGGCACGCAAAGGATCGGCTGAACCGAAGACGCTTCCTGTCCAACCTGCCCGGGGCAAGGCTGACATCACCGAGAATATTCTTCCATTCACCGGTGCACAGAAAACGATTTCGCTGCGGCCGCAACCCGCGGCAATTCCCCAAGTGCTGGTGGTCGGTTCGTCGACCGGCGGTCCGCAGGCACTGACCGCGGTTTGCAGCCAGCTTGGCGTCATCATCGATCAGGCGCCAATCCTGATCGCCCAGCACATGCCACCCACATTCACCACCATTCTCGCAGAACATCTTTCGCGGGCGGCCGGCCGACCGGCACGCGAAGCGGAGGACGGCGAGCCGATCCGCTCCGGCCGGATCTATGTCGCGCCGGGTCATCGTCACCTGCGCATCGTCTGTTCGAATGGCCGGCCGATTGCGACTCTCGATGACGCGCCGCCGGTGAATTTCTGCAAGCCTGCGGTGGATGTTCTGTTTTCATCGGCGGCGGCGGTGTGGGGGCGAGGTGTGTTGGGCCTTGTCCTCACCGGCATGGGGACCGATGGCACGGCTGGCGCCGCTGACATCGTGGCTGCGGGCGGCAGCATCCTGGCGCAGGACGAAGCGACGAGCGTCGTATGGGGCATGCCGGGTTCGGTCGCGCAAGCTGGCGTTTGTTCGCAGGTGTTGCCGCTGAACGGGATCGCGCCCGCGATTACGGGCCTCTTTACCGGTAGGCGCGCGTGACTACATCCGATTACGATTTCATCCGTAAATTGCTGAAGCAGCGGTCGGGCCTGACGCTGTCGGCCGAGAAACATTATCTGGTCGAAAGCCGCCTCATGCCGATCGCGCAGCGTCGCGGCTTCGCCAATCTGTCCGAACTGACCCATCACTTGCGGATTGGCCTCGACGAGGCGCTGATTGTCGACGTGGTCGAAGCCATGACCACCAACGAAACCTTCTTTTTCCGCGACCGTGTTCCGTTCGAGCATTTCAAGTCTTTCATCATGCCCCAGCTTCTGGCGGCGCGGGTGAAGACGAAGCGTATCCGCATCTGGTGTGCGGCGGCATCGACCGGGCAAGAGCCGTATTCGCTCGCCATGGCTCTGAAGGAGATGGGGCATTTGCTCGACGGTTTCCGCGTCGAGATCCTCGCCACGGATCTGTCGCATGAGGTGCTGGAGAAGGCGAAGGCCGGCATCTACAGCCAGTTCGAAGTGCAGCGCGGCTTGCCGATCCAGATGTTGCTGAAATATTTCTCCCAATTCGGCGAGACCTGGCAGATAGCGCCCGACATTCGCGTCATGGTGCAGTTCCGCAGTTTCAACCTGCTCACCGATTTCTTGCCGCTTGGCCAGTTTGATCTCGTCATGTGCCGCAACGTGCTGATTTACTTCGACCCGCCGATGAAATCCGACGTGCTGGACCGTCTGTCGCGCGTGGTCGCCACGGATGGCTATCTGGTTCTGGGCTCTGCCGAAACGACGGTCGGTCTGACGCAGTCCTTCGCGACGATGCCGGATCGTCGTGGCTTGTATGTGCCCGCGGCCGCGGCTTCACCGGTCATGCCGCGCCTCGCCATTGGCGGCACGCAACTCCGCTCGATCGGTTAGTCGTTGCCGGTATTGTGCGAGGGCGCAGCAAGCCGCGCGGCGATCAGAATCAGCGTCACCGCGATCGCAAGTGACCATGATGGCGAAGCGAGGCCGAGCAGGATCAACAGGCCTGTTGAAATCACCGGCGAAGCGTAACCCAACACGCCGAGATAGGCAACGTTGCCGCGTTTCATGCCGATATCCCAGATCAGGAATGCCGCGCCGACCGGACCAATACCCAGCAGCAGGAGCGCGATCCATGATTTCGCGCCTTGCGGTGCGACCCAATCCTCGAACACGAGGCTACAGGCAAAGGCGAGCGCGGCGGTGATGAAGCAGGGGAGCGTGAGGCTTTCGCTCGGCACGGCGGCGACGAGCCGCGACATCACCGAATAGCTCGACCATATCAGAGCACAGCCGAACGCGAGCGTGAAGCCAACCGGCGCATGCGGAAACTCGTCCGAGCCGCCGAACTTGTTCCATACCAGCAGCGTCGCGGCGATGAGGCCGAGCAAGGCGCCAGCAACGTGACGCAGATGCAGCCTGTGGCCAGGCAGCAGCCCGGACATCAGCACGGTGAGCAACGCCCAGAGTGAGGCGATGAGGCTAGCTTCCGCCGCCGGCGCAAGCTTCAGCGCGGCGAAATAGAGAACATGGAAGATGAACAGCCCATAGACGCCGAGCGCCAGCGAGGCAGGTGTCGGCACCATCGCTGCGGCACGTCCGCTGAGAATGGCGATTGCGGCGATGGTGATACCGCCGATGGCGAAAGTCATCGCCGTCGTCTGAAACGGTGGAATGCCTCCGCCCTTCAGCGTGGTCAGCGAAGCCAGCGTGGACCACAGCAGCACCGCGCCGAAGCCGAGCAGGGTGGCGATGCGCGGCGTGATGATGGCGCCGCCTTTTGCGGTCTTGCCGGAAGTTTTGGCTGCGTCGGTCATGCGTGGTCGGTTATGCTTGGTCTTGCCACATGTCATGCCCGTCCTTGTGCCA
>JAEXXW010000603.1 GCA_023405565.1 Pseudomonadota bacterium | reverse complement strand
TTACGTGAAGTCGGAAACCAAGCGGTGGGGCGAGATCATCCGCAGTATCGGTCTGGAAGCGAAATAATCGTGCCCGGTCGATAGTCTCCGTCAATGCAACTGTCTTAGAGGATCGTCAATGCAAGTGCGTCGCGTCGTCACCGGTCACAAGAAGGATGGAAAGGCCACTGTCCTGATTGATGAACTCTCCAAGGATCTTGTGAATCCGCGTCAGGGCTGCACCTTCTTCAACATCTGGTCGACACCGCTGCCCGTGGACAACAATGACGACAGCGACGGCGCCAAGGCGATCATTGGCACGGCCATGAAGAACAAGGCCGTGTTCCGCGTGATCGAATACGCGCCTGGTGTCATGCCGCGCAATCATCGTACGGACTCGATCGACTTTGCGGTGGTTATGTCGGGCGAGATCGATATGACGCTGGACGACGAGGTGGTGCATCTCAAGGCCGGCGATGTGATGGTCCAGCGTGGCACCATCCACGATTGGGTCAACAAGGGCGACAAGCCCTGCGTGATTGCTTTCGTGCTGCTCGATGCGCCGGCGGTAGAAATCGACGGTAAGCCGCTGCAGCATGTCGGCTGAAGCGATCACTCAGGATTGATGATGGTCGAGTCCGTCTTCCGGGATCGACCATTGCTTACGGAGTGCGCGCAGCGGCGTTTCCACATAACGCCAGAAATCCCAGCCGGTCGCGAATGTGTCGATGGTTGCGGTCTTGCCTGCTGCATAGGCGTGCCAGAACTCGGTCGGGTCCAGCGCGCCGCTGGCGTCCTTCGCCACGGCATTGATCTGCATATCGAGTTGCCACGAGAAGATCACCGGCAGGATGTGCCCTGCCATCGGGAAATGCGGGTGCATGGCGGCGGTGAAGGTCGATGCCAGCAATTCGCCGCGCGGTGTCGTATTGTAACCTGATGCGACGTGCACCGTGTCGTGCGGCAGGGCGAAGGCGGCATTGAGCGCCTTCGGATCGCCGGGAAATTCGTAGCCGTTGCTGCGATAGTGATTGTAGAAGGCAAAGCCGAAACTGTCTTGCGGTAATGCGCCAAGCGCCTTGCAGCGTTCCGCAAGCGCAGGGTCCGGCTTCTTGTCGTAGGGCATCAGCCAGTGCGTGGCGTCGTCATCGGTCCACGGCTTGCCGGTGATGCTGATCATGTTGGCGCGCGTCATATCGGCCAGTGCCTCTTTGACGTGCCCGTGGGCCGCCAGCGCGATCTCATCGATGTAGCGCTCGTGCAGCCCGAGCGCCTTGGCATATGCGATCACTGAAGCGATCTTGGCTTTGTCGAGTGTGCCATCGACAAAGGCCATGACGGTTGCAAACTTCAGGGCATTTTCGCGCAGCTCGGGATCGAGGATCGCCGCCGCCAGCGCGGAAGGTTCAACGGACTTGACGCTTGCGACATCGAGACGCTGCCTCTGCCCGAACATGTAAAGCGAAGCGCTGGCGAGCGCGCGGGCATCCGCATCGCTGAATGTGCCGCCGGTCTCCGCCACGGCGCGCATCGCGCCAAGGATCGCGGCGATTTGCGACGGCGTCGCGCCGGTGACAAATGGTTTGACGTTGAGCACGCTATCCTCTCGTTGGCCTGCCTGCTTGTTCTCGCGCGAGCAGGAAGCCAGCCTCAATACGCCGGCGCGCGGACAGACGGCTATCTTAGACGGCTATCTTCAATGAGGTGGAGCGCCGCTTAAAACTCCACATCCAGTTCTTCCACCTCGTCCGGCTCTGCCTTTGCCGCCTCGATCCATTCGAGCATCAATGGCATGGACATGATGGTCTTGCGATAGGCGTCGCAGACTGGATCGAGCGGCACATCATAGGTCGTGAAGCGTGCGCAGACCGGCGCGTACATGGCGTCGGCCATGCTTGGCGTCGTTCCGAACAGATAGGGCCCGCCATAGGTTGTTAGGCATTCCTTCCAGATCGCCACGATGCGATCGATATCGGCCTGCGCGCCGGCCCAGACCTTGAAGCCTGGATAATAGGCCTTGAGATTCATCGGCAGGGCCGACCGCAGGTTCGAGAAGCCGGAATGCATTTCGCCCGAGACGGAGCGGCAATGCGCCCGCGCGACACGTTCGCGTGGCAGCAGACCTGCATCGGGATTGAGCTCGTTGAGATAGCCGCCGATGGCTAGCGTGTCCCAGACCCGCACGCCTTCGTGCGTCAGGCATGGAACAAGAAAGGAGGGTGACAGCAAAAGGAGTTCAGCGCGGACCGATGGATCATCGCTGTCGACCATGACCGGTTCGAAATCGATCCCGGCAAACTTGCACAGCAACCAACCCCGCAACGACCAGGAGCCGTAATTGCGGCTGCTGATGGATAATGTGGCTTGCGCCATTCCCGAAGTCCCCCAAAGCCTAAAAAGACGCCGGACGTTGCACGCCCCGCGCTATCCACCGGCGCGGAAATTATCTCGCGGGCCGCAAAAAAATGCACTAGGCTTTTTGCGGCGCAACAGGGGCGGGGGTCGCTCGGGAATGCTCTATCAAGCCTATCAGGCGAGCACGGATTTTACGCTTCCGGCTCGCGCGCTCGCAGGTTTTGCGCTGACGGCCCATAGTGCCTTGCCCGGTCTGTCCAGTCCGGCCATGCGCAATCTCACGGCGGCCTATGAATTGATTTCCCGCGCCCGCCTGACCCATACCCGCCCGGATTACGGCATCCGCAGTGTCATGGTTGGCAACCGCGAGGTCCAGGTCACTGAGGAGTCGGTGCAGGTCACGCCGTTTGGCACCTTGCTGCGGTTCAGGAAGGACATCGACACCGAGCAGCCGCGCGTCCTGATCGTGGCGCCGTTGTCGGGGCATTTCGCGACGCTCCTGCGCGGCACGGTGCGGACTATGCTCCCGGAACATGACGTCTATATCACCGACTGGCACAATGCGCGTGACGTGCCGCTCTCGGCCGGCCGCTTCGGATTCGACGATTATGTCACCCACCTGATTGATTTCCTCGAAACGATGGGGCCGGGGGCGCATATTATCGCCGTGTGCCAGCCATGTGTTGCGGCTCTGGTTGCGGCGGCGGTGATGGCCAAGGACGACCATCCAGCGCAGCCGCGCTCGATGACGTTGATGGCCGGGCCGATCGACACCCGCGTCAACCCGACCAAAGTGAACGAACTGGCCAAGAGCAAGCCGATCTCATGGTTCGAGAAGAACCTGATTGCCCGTGTGCCGTTTCGCTATGACGGTGCATTCCGGCGCGTCTATCCAGGCTTCGTGCAGCTCACCGCTTTCATGAGCATGAATCTCGATCGCCATACCAAGGCGCATCGCGAACTGTACGAAAACCTCGCGCGGGGCGAGATCGAGAAAGCCAAGATCACCAAGGATTTCTACGACGAGTATTTTGCTGTGCTGGACCTCACAGCCGAGTTCTATCTTGAGACCGTGCGGATCGTTTTCCAGGAGCATCGTCTGCCGCTCGGCGAACTGGAATATGACGGGCGCCCGGTCGATCCGTCCGCCATCAGAAAGACCATGCTGCTGACGGTTGAAGGCGAACGCGACGATATCTGCGCCGTCGGACAGACGCTTGCGGCGCATGACCTGTGCTCGAATCTGCGGCCCTATCGCAAGCGCCATCACATGCAGCCGGGCGTCGGCCATTATGGCGTGTTCAGTGGCAAGAAGTGGGAAGGCCAGATTTATCCGCTGGTGAAAAACCTGATTCTGGCCGCAGAATAGAGCAACTCTAATCTGAGCGGGCTGCAGTTTGAAGCCGTAGGCTGTCGAATTTAATCAAGCATTAATCTTACCAATGCACGTTCTACTTCAGTAGAAGAACAGCATTCGGGAATCACATCTCTGATCCGATGGGCTTGAGGGGGCTCATCGTTCAACGGTCTCAGCTTCATTTTAAAATGAAAGTCTGCGCGGCTGTCCGCTGCGCCGAGACGCTGTCGTGTGCCTGCTGAGACGATTGTCATTCGTTTATTTCTTTATCATTGGGAGGAAGACAATGATTTGGTCCAAAAGGAACATTGCAGCCGCAGATGGTGGCCGGCAATTGAGCGGCAGTGAAATGGCGTCGCAGGTGGCCGCGATCAATCGGTCGCAAGCCGTGATTGAGTTCTCGATTGATGGCGTGATCGTCCACGCCAATGCAAATTTCCTCAATGCTCTCGGTTACACATTGGAGGAGATCAGGGGCAAGCATCACAGCATGTTTGTCGACCCTTCTTATCGTCAAAGCGATGCCTACAAGGCCTTCTGGCAGAAGCTTGCCCGCGGCGAGTTCGATTCCGCGCAATACAAGCGTATTGGCAAGGGGGGGCGCGAGGTCTGGATTCAGGCGAGTTACAATCCGCTGCTGGATCGCTCCGGCAAGCCGACCGGTGTCATCAAATTCGCGACCGATATCACCGCCGAAAAGATGAAGAGCTCCGATTTCGAAGGGCAGATTGCTGCGATCCACAAAGCGCAAGCGGTGATCGAGTTCAAGCTCGACGGAACCATCATCACGGCGAACGAAAACTTTCTGAAGACACTCGGCTACGGACTGCGTGAGATCGAGGGCAAGCATCACAGCATGTTTGTCGACGCAGCCTATCGTCAAAGCCCCGAATACAAGTTGTTCTGGGATAAACTGGGCCGGGGTGAATTCGATGCCGCGCAGTACAAGCGTATTGGCAAGGATGGCCGCGAGGTCTGGATCCAGGCCAGCTACAATCCGATCATGGATGCGAGCGGGAAGCCGTTCAAGGTGGTGAAATTCGCCACCGACATCACGCCGATGCGCACGGCAGTCGAGCAAATCGGCGACGCCGTGATGGCCGCCAAGGCGCACGACCTCACGCAGCGCATTCCGATCGACGGGAAGGCCGGCGAGCTTCTGACGCTCTGCGGTGGCGTCAACGAATTGCTGGATAGCATTGCGACGGTGATGGGGCAGATCAAGCTGGCTTCGCGTGATGTCGCCAGCGCCGCAGCGGAGATTTCTTCTTCGACCACCGATTTGTCGCAACGGACCGAAGAACAGGCCGCAAGCCTTGAGGAGACGTCCTCCTCAATGGAGGAAATCGCGGCCACGGTGAAAAAGAATGCCGAAAATGCGGATCAGGCCAACGAACTGACGCGCGGTGCGCGCGAACTGGCTGACCGGAGCGGTGAGGTCGTCGGCGAGGCCGTCTCGGCCATGGCCCGGATCGAGGAATCGTCACGCAAGATTTCCGACATCATTTCGGTGATCGACGAAATCGCGCGTCAGACGAACCTACTGGCCTTGAACGCGGCGGTGGAAGCGGCCCGGGCCGGTGAGGCTGGCCGTGGCTTTGCGGTGGTGGCCTCGGAGGTGCGTAGCCTTGCGCAGCGTTCGTCGCAGGCAGCCAAGGACATCAAGGATCTGATTACGAATTCATCCAGCCAGGTGCAGGACGGTGTGCAACTGGTCAATCGTGCCGGCAGCTCTCTGGGCGAAATCCTCTCTTCGATCAAACAAGTCGCCGATATCGTCGCCGATATTGCTTCAGCCAGCAGCGAACAGGCAGGAGGCGTCGAACAGATCAACCGGGCGCTGACCCAGATGGATGAAGTTACCCAGCACAATTCAGCAATGGTCGAGGAAAACGCCGCGACGGCCCGAACCCTGCAGCAGCAAGCGGCCGATATGGACGAGAGAATCGGCCGTTTTAGGCTCGGCAAGTATGACATGGAGAAAGGTCAGGCCGCCGCTACATCCCTGAAGCGACCGATGCCGGCGAAAAAGCCGAAGGCGATGGCGGCAGGCGCGCGGGGGATGCAAGCTGCTCTCGCGACCGCCGTGGCTCAGGACAGCTGGCGGAAGTTCTGATCGGCCTTGCGATAACTCTCGCATCCGGGCCTCTGGAACGGCGGATCAGGGCGATCCGCCGTTTTGCGTTTGAAGACACAGGACGTGCGTTTCAATATTCGTTAACTCTAAATCAAGTTTGAAGCGCGAAATTGCACGCAAGCACGCTGCAGAATTTCGTGATTCCTTGATGCGCATCAGCACCGACGCCTGTTTATTGATGTTGATAGCCACCGAGCTCTGCGCAAAGCCGCTGCTCGCCGCCCCTTCAGAACGTTTCTCACAGGACTAAACGATGTCTGATAATTCCGCGCTTCTTCGGCGCATGCAATTTGCTGCTCTTGATGACAAGGGTGTCGAGGCGATTCGTTCTATAAAGTCGGAGATTGACAAGGCGCTGCCTGCAACTCTTGATGGATTTTACGCGCGTCTTCGCGACTATCCGGAG
>JAEXXW010000600.1 GCA_023405565.1 Pseudomonadota bacterium | reverse complement strand
TCCTTCCACACGCCTTCGTACAGACAGTTGTGGAAGTAGAAATATTCAAGGTGCTTGAACTCGGTGCGGGCGGCCGAGAACAGTTCCTCAATGCCCTTGATGTGCCAGTCCATCGAGCCGCCGACGTCGAAGAACATCAGCACCTTGACGGTGTTGCGCCGTTCGGGCCGCAGGTGGATGTCGAGATAGCCCTTGTGCGCGGTGCCCTTGATGGTGCCGTCAAGATCGAGTTCATCCGGCGCGCCGGTGCGCGCGAATTTGCGCAGGCGCCGCAGCGCCACCTTGATGTTGCGCGTGCCGATCTCGACGTCGTCGTCGAAATCCTTGAACTCGCGCTTGTCCCACACCTTGACCGCACGGAAATTGCGGTTGCCTTCCTGGCCGATGCGGATGCCTTCCGGATTGTAACCATAGGCACCAAAAGGCGACGTACCGCCAGTGCCGATCCACTTACTGCCGCCCTGATGGCGGCCCTGCTGCTCGGCAAGGCGCTGACGCAGCGTCTCCATCAGCTTGTCGAGGCCGCCCAGCGCTTCGATCTGCTTCTTCTCTTCCTCGGTCAGGTATTTTTCGGTCAGCTTGCGCAACCATTCTTCGGGGATTTCTGCGGTCAGCGCCTCTTCCATCAATTCGAGGCCCTTGAAGACATGGCTGAACACGCGATCGAACTTGTCGAGATTGCGCTCGTCCTTCACCAGCGTCGCGCGCGACAGATAATAGAATTCCTCCACGCGCCGCGAGGCGAGATCCTTGTCCATCGCCTCCATCAGCGTGAGATACTCCCGCAGGCTCACGGGCACGCCGGCCGATTTCAGTTCGGTAAAGAAGGTAATGAACATGCAAGGACCGCCGATCTTGCAGACAGGCTGCAACGGAGGCCAACAAAGGCCCCTTCGGCGCTTGCGTCAAGTCTCGGTGTCCGGAACGAAAACAGCCGTCAGGGTGTGACGGCGCTCCGTGGCAATCGGCTCATGGAGCCGGCCTTGCACGGTTCCTCACCCCGGCGAAGGATTGCGAGGTTATCGAGGAACATCTTCGCACAGCGTTCCCAGGTCATCTGCTCGGCGAAGTCACGGCAGGCCTTACGGTCGATCGTCAGCGCTTGCAGAGCCGCCGCACGCAGATCCTCGCTCAGCACGCCAATCGGTACATGGCCGATGACGTCATTCGGACCCGGCACCGGGAAAGCCGCGACCGGCACGCCGCAGGCCAGGGCCTCGAGCATGACAAGGCCGAAGGTGTCCGTGCGGCTCGGGAAGACAAATACATCGGCGGCCGAATAGATCGCCGCCAACTCATCCCGCTGCTTTTCGCCGAGGAAAACCACGCCAGGAAAGCGCTGTTCCAGCTCCGCCCTCATCGGCCCATCGCCGACCACCACCTTGGTCCCCGGCAGATCGAGCGACAGGAAAGCTTCGATATTCTTCTCGACCGCCACGCGACCGACGGTGAGAAAGATTGGCCGCGGCAGATCGAGCGGCAGGGCTGCACGCGGCGCGAAGATATCGCCGTCAACGCCACGCGGCCACAATACCGGATTGCGGAAGCCACGGCCCGACAATTCCGAGATCAGGGATTGTGTCGAGACCATCACGCGCTCGGCGCGGCCATGGAAGCGGCGCAACCAGCGCCACACCCAGGTCTCCGGGATCGGCGCTCGGGCGGACACGTATTCCGGAAGACGGGTATGGAAACTCGTTGTGAAAGCGATGCCGCGGCGGATGCAATAACGCCGCACGGCATGACCGATCGTGCCTTCGGTCGCGATATGGATCGCGTCGGGTTTAATCGCTTCGATCTTCCGCGCGATTGTCCCAGGCGCCATGATCGCACAACGGATTGCCGGATAAGTCGGCAGCGGAAATGTGCGCAGCCCTTGATGCGTCAGAAACTCGATCTCTGCGCCAAACCGCGGCGCCGTCGAGGCGAGCGTTTGCAACGTGCGGACAACACCATTGACCTGCGGGTGCCACGCATCGGTGGCGACGAGAATGCGCATCATGCTTCCTGCAATTCCCCGAGCGATGACCGGGACAAAGTGGCGGGCACAGCCGGCCAGGATTTGATTTCGAATGTGCCATCGAACCGCTCGACCACAGCCGTGCAGCTCTCCAGCCAGTCGCCGCAATTGATGTAGAGGAGGCCCGAGCGTTCATGCATCGCCGCGTGGTGCACGTGACCGCAGATGACACCGTCAGCCTCGTTTTCAGTCGCGAGGGCAGCAATGTCACGCTCGAACGCGCCGAGATAGTCGATACTCTGCTTGAAACGATGCCGCGCCCATTGCGATAAAGACCAGCCTGACAGCCCGAGCACGAGACGCAAGCCGTTCCATGCATCGCTCAGCATGAACAAACCGGCATTCAGCCGCGCGCCGATTGCAGCGAGCGAATGGGAGACATGCGCGGCCTTGTCGAAATGGTCGCCATGCACCACAACATAGCGGCGCCCATTGGCCGCGACATGCAGCGCAGAATTGACAATCTCGATCCCGGCAAAATGAATCCCGGCGTAATCGCGCAGAAACGCGTCATGGTTCCCGGGAATATAGACAATCCGGGAGCCGCCTTGCGCCGCCTTGAACAATTCGTCGATCAGATCGCTATGCGCCTTCGGCCAATGCCATCGTGAGCGCAACCGCCATCCATCGATGATGTCGCCGACAAGATAGATCGTCTCGGCATCATGGTGCCGCAGGAAATCCACAAGCCGTTCACTCTTGCTGGCACGCGTGCCGAGATGAACGTCGGACAAAAAAAGCGTGCGGACCCGATGGCGGAACTCCCGCCCCGGTGCGCCGCTGTGTCGCTGGTCGATTCGCATGACCGCACGATGCGCGAACCGTGTCTCAGTTTTACGACGCTGCGGCCTTTGGGCCAAAGCCATTGTTAGAAAACTGTCGCGATTGCCATGGATGGTGAATGTGACGACTCGTCCGCCGGGCACAGTCTGGCCGCAAAGGGACGCCAAACGCGGGATGAACCAAGACGCGATATGACAGCAAGACGACAGATAACATTTCGACGACGCCGGACCTGCCTCTGAATGCGCAAGCTTTGGACGATTTTCGCTAGCACGATCCATGAAAGGATCGGCTGGAACAAGATTGGCTTTTTCGCGAGCGTCGCCGTCCTCTGCCTCGCCGGCTTCACGCTGCACCGCATGCTGCGCCATGTGGAGCCGGCCCGCGTGCTCGAGGCGATCGCCAACGTACCCGCCTCAACGATTGCGATTTCCGCCGTTTTTGTCGCCGCAGCCTATTTCACACTCACCTTCTACGATTTCTTCTCGTTGCGCACGATCGGCGCCAAGCATGTCCCATACCGGATTGCCGCGCTGGGAGCCTTTGCCAGCTATTCGATCGGACACAACCTCGGCGCCACCGTCTTCACCGGCGGAGCAATCCGTTTCCGTATCTATTCGGCCTGGGGGCTCTCGCTTCTGGATGTGGCCAAGATCGCGTTCGTCACCGGCCTGACCTTCTGGCTCGGCAATGCCTTTGTCCTCGGCCTCGGCATGGCCTTCGCGCCGGACGCTGCCAGTGCAATCGACCATCTGCCGGCCTGGATCAACCGGGCCATCGGCATCGGCGGCCTGCTGGCCATCTGCGGTTATCTTGTCTGGCTGCTCGGAGGTCCTCGCCGGGTCGGCGTCAAGGGTGTCTCGGTCGTGTTGCCGAATGCGCCGCTCACTTTCGTGCAGATCCTGATCGGCGTGTTCGATCTCGGCTTTTCGGCGCTCGGCATGTATATGCTGCTGCCGGCAGCACCGCCGATCGACCTCACGCATTTCGTCGTGGTTTTCGTCCTGGCGACGCTGCTCGGATTCCTCAGCCACACGCCGGGTGGCCTTGGCGTCTTCGATGCCGCAATCCTGATCGCGCTGACGCAATATCCGAAGGAAGAGCTGCTGGCCACGCTGCTGATCTTCCGCGTGATCTACTACATGGTGCCATTCGGTCTGGCGCTCGCGATCATGATCGGCCGCGAGACCCTGATCGCGTGGAAGGGACGCGCTGCCAAACCTTGTACAGGGGGCAGGCATTCGGTGCAGCAGCGACATTGAAGCATTTCGAGCAAAGACGGTTGCCGGTTGAGGTGAAGACAACGGGTCAAGACAAAACGGGTCAAGACATGGAAACCGACTTTTCTTCCGTCAAAGCCGGAAAGGGCCGGTCCCCCATATTTCCGCCCAAACCATTGTGCTATTGCGGTCGAAAGCTTGCTTTCCGGACCCGTGATGCGCGCGCTTGTTGTCGCGGCCTTGGCCGCCTTGACCCTTTTTTCCGCCAGACTTCCGGCCACGGCCCAGCTCAGCGGGCAAACGCCGCTTCAATTGCCGTCATCCAATGCCGCTCCGGGCTCAACCAGCGGGCCGATCCGCATCGAATGGGAAGTGCGCAACCGCTTTCGTTTGTTCCGGAATGAGGCAGACTTCCGCCGCCACGCCGCCGCTTATCGTGGTGACGGCGTCCTGGCATCGGAGCAGCGGCTGTCCCGGGCCAGTGACGGCCGCGGCTGGGCCCGGGATATGGTCGACAATCTTTGCGTCGATCAGTCCGGCCGCCTTCCAGAGACCTGCACACGCGATGGCGAGAAGGAAAATTACCTGAGCGCCTCGGACTATCCCATCACGGCAATCGCCGCTGGTGCTGTGCCGCCCAATGCCGCCTGTGCCTGGAGCTTTGACGACGGCGCCGAGGCCCCCCGGCAAACGACCACACGCTGCGACGAGCAAATTCGGATCAGGGTCCGGCGCGACCGGACGACGATCGCAACCGTCGATGTCGAACTACCCGATGGGACCGCGCAACGCGTGGCTGCGGATATCGCTATCCAGGACTTCCTGATTGCCGGCATGGGCGATTCCATTGCCGCCGGGGAAGGCAATCCGGACCGTCCCATCGCGCTGGATGACGGCGGCTTCTGCTTCCGCCGGTTTCTGGCCGGCAGCACCAGCGAATATTTCCGGCCCGGCCGGGTCGGCTTCAAGGGCAGCCGCGCCTGCGATCCCTCGCTCGCCAGTGGCAGCGGCAATGCCTCGAGCGACTGGGCACGCCTCAATGCACGCTGGTGGAGCGCAACCTGTCATCGCTCGCTTTATGGCTATCAGGTCCGCGCGGCGCTCGCGCTGGCAATCGAGAATCCGCATATCGCCGTGACATTCCTGCCGCTGGCCTGCTCCGGCTCGACGATTGACAATGGCTTCTTCAATTCATTGCGGGCCCGCGAATGTTCGCCCGTCGGCAGTTGCACCACATCATCGGTCGCCCAGATGGTGCGGCTGAAAGAAGCGCTGGATCTCGCCCGCAAGACGGACAAGAATCGCAAGCTCGATGCCATCCTGCTCACGATCGGAGCGAACGATATCGGTTTCTCCGGCCTTGTTGCGAATGTCATTACGGACGATTCCACGGAGCGCAGCCTCTTTGAGAAAGGCGGCCTGATATCCGATATTTCCGACGCGCAGAAGGCCCTCAACAACGACTTGCCGG
>JAEXXW010000590.1 GCA_023405565.1 Pseudomonadota bacterium | reverse complement strand
CGCGGGACTGACAGTCGCCGCCGACTTGTAGTCGCCGCCAAGCAGCAATTCGACCGTGTCGGTAATGTCCTGTGCACGCCGCAGCGGGCTGGTCGGCTCCAGCAGCACTGAAACATCGAAACGCATGCCGTAATGCCGCTCTGCCTCGAGCCAGGCGTGCCGCCACATGTCGATAGAATTGGCGAGGTCGCCGGAGAGTTCGTCCGGACGCATGAAGGGGACGTCGAGACCATGCGCACGGCCTTCCTCGGCAATCTCCCTGTCGTCGGTCGACAGGACTCGCGCGTCGATCCAGGGCAGCGATGCAGCCACGTCCCCTGCCCGCCCGACGAGCGACTTGCCTCCGACATGACAAAGATTTTTTCGCGGGATCGCTTTCGATCCACCACGCGCCGGCACCACAGCCAAAATGGTTTGTCCGTGTAGGGCCATCGGCTTATCCTTCGATTGCGATCGCTTGACCGTCGCGACTCGCTGCCCGAGCAGCCTCGATCACTTTCAGCACGTTCACGCCGTCATCGAGCAGGCAGGTCTTGACCGTCCCGCCTTCGAGCGTTGCCAGGAATTCCTTCGCGACTGCGATGAACATGTCATTGCGCTCGCAAGCGTAACCGGTCTTCTCCCATTCGGGATTCATCGTGCGCCCGATGGCCACCTGGTTGGGGTCGGCAGACCACAACAACGTGCCCTCCGATCCGATGAAGCGGATGAACTTCTCATGCGGACGGCCGTACAGATCGAGATGCATTGTCACGCGCGGGCCGTTGTCATATGTGAAGATCAAGTCGACATTGTCGTCGCTGTCGATCTCCAGCGTGCTGATCTTGTCGATCTTGCCGCTGACTTGCCCCGGCATACCGAACAGCCACAGCATCAAATCGATCCAGTGGCTCTCATCCAGAAGCGCACCGCCGCCGAGCTCGCGCTGCGACATGAAGAAGTCCTGATAGCGCTCCCAGGGATGCCAATCGGCGAGATGCGCCGACATATGGAACTGGACATGCAGCACCGTGCCGATCGCCTTCCGGTCGAGCAAGCGGCGCACATCAGCGAGCGGCGGCCACCAGCGCCACGTATAGCCCATCAACAACGGCACGTTCCTGCCATCGGCAGCCTGCTTCAGCTTCCGCGCGTTGGCAAGATCGGGACAAACCGGCTTTTCAAGAAGTACCGGATATCCGGCCTCCAGAGCCTGAATGCTTTGCTTCACGTGCACATGTGGCGGCGAAGCAATGACGACGCCATCGTAACTCGAGGCTGCATAGGCCTCGGCTTCGGTCGTGAACCCGCCAGCCAGCGGCACCTCGGCCTTCATCTCATCGAGGCGATCGGCACGCGGGTCCATGCAGGAGATGCGGCACCCGAGCGCTGTAAGATTACGCGCATGTCGCTTGCCGACGCTGCCGCTGCCGATGATCAGAATATGCTTCTGGCTCATGCCCTGCTCTTTCAACGAATGCCCTTCACCATGGCCTCGTAAGAGTCGGGCTCGAACGCGACCTCGACAAAGGCCGGGCCATTCTCCGGCTGCCATGCCTCCAATGCGCGCGCATAACTCTTCTCGCTGCCGGCTTGAAAGACCGGCATGCCAAAGCCCTCGAAGACGGGCGCCCAGGACGGCTTACCGATCCGGACCGGACGCTGCGTCAGCTTGTCGGTCAGTGCGCGCGTGCGGATGGATGACAGGTACCCGTCCGTGAGAAGACAGAACAGCAGTGGCAGCTTGCGCTCGACCGCCAGCTTGGCCTCCCCGACAAAGGGCCCAATGCCGCCATCGCCCAGGAAGACGACATTGGGCACGGACGCATCGTGGACCGCTGCGCCCAGCGCCATCGGAATGCCGGTGCCCATGTAGCGTCCCTGCCCGGACATCAGGCACAGAGAAGCGTCATTCGAGCGCCAGCTATGTTCGGCAATGGTGCAGAAATAGCCCGTGTCGAACACGCCACGCACAGCGCCCTCGAAATGCGCCATCGTGCGTTCGAACACGTGAGCAGGCAGAAAATGGTTGGACAGGAGAGCACGCTGCATACGCGCCTGCGCCTCAGACACGCGGTCCTCACCCCAGGCTTTGCCGGCCAATTCGTCCAAGGCCTCTGCAGCGATCTCGGGACCAGCCACCGCGGCAAATCCGAAGGCCTCTTCCCCCTCATCGGAAACGGCCGCAATATTCACGGCCTGCGGACCAAACGGTTTGGTGGCGAGAACCTCGGTTGGCCGCATGCCGATGCAGACAACAAGATCGGCTTCCTTTAGCAGATGCTGCTCCGGGCTGAGCTCCAACCCGACGCCGGTATAAACGCCAGCCGAAAATGCATGGTTTTCGCTTATCACGCCCTTGGCAGCGGCGGTACTGAAGACAGGCAGCTTCAACGCATTCAGTGCGGCGGACAGTGCTTGCCGGATCGCCAGCGTTCCGGCGATCACCACCGGTTTCGACGACTTGCGGATCAGGTCGAGAACCTTGGCCGCGTCATCGCTTCCGACCCTTTTTGCCAACGGCGGCAGCGTCGCCGGCTTGGACGGCTCGGGCTGCGCGAGTTCAAGGATCACCGGGCCCGGCGTTTCATCCTCGGCAATCGCCGCGATATCCGCGAACGATGCGCTGTCCTTGGTCCATTGCGTGATGGCCTTGGACACGGTCGATGTCAGGGCTACCTGATCAATGCGCTTGTGCGCCTTGGCCGCAGGCGTTCCGGCACCATAGGCCTCCGCAATCGCAACCAGCGGAAATGCCTCGAAAGCATTCACCGCGAGCC
>JAEXXW010000517.1 GCA_023405565.1 Pseudomonadota bacterium | reverse complement strand
CACGCGCGATAACCGGATCGCGCGGCCCGGCAAAGCTCATGTTAATGACACGCGCACCACTTTTGGAGGCCCATTCAAGCCCTTTGAGAATATTGAACGTTGTGCCTTCCGCATTCTGGCCATTCGGATCAAACGCACGCACCGCGAGAATGCGCGCGCGCGGCGCCACGCCGGTGAGGCGAGAATGCGCGACGATCGCACCGGCAATGCCGGTGCCGTGCGAATGCGCATCACCGCTGCCGCCGGCCGGATCGAAGCTGTCGGCCACCGTGCCGGCGATCTCCGGATGTTTCGCATCGATGCCGGAATCGATCACCGCCACCAGAACACGTTCGCCCTGCGCCAGTTCATGCGCACGCGGCAGCTTCAGTTTTTCGACGGCATATTGAATGCCCTCGCCGGTCTTCGATTGCTGCAAGGTGTAACGATAGTTCGGTTGTACCGAGAGAATGCTGGCATCGGTCTCGAGCCGGCGGATCACGGTGTTGACGTTGCGGCCATCCGGAATGGTCCAGCGGAACATGGTGGTGCCGCTGAGTTCGAAGCTCTGCGACTCTTCACGATTGAGCCCGTGACGGCGCGCCAGCGCTTCGACCTGTTGCTGGGTCGGCCGGCCGGACACTTCGATCACGACTTCATTCGAATTGAACCGGCGCTCGCCGGCGGGCGCTTCGCCGCTTTCGCGGCGCGCGGTCTGCGGTGAATCGGATTTGGTCGATTTCGAGAGGCTGCGTGTTGCCGGCTCGGCTTGCCCCGGCCTCGCCTGCGCATCCTCGATCGGCTTCACCGTGCGCGCGGGCTTACGAGCCGGCGCCGGATTGCTGGGGGCGCTCTGCACACGGTAACCGCCACCGTAACCACCGCCATAGCCCTGCGCGACAGCGGGCGGCACGGCGGCGACCATCACACCGGTCGCGGCGAGAACCGAAACAACAAACCCGATCGGGCGTCTGGAACGATACCGCATCATAAAATGCCTTAAGGATGTCGATGATCCCGCCTCGGAGCGACCATGAGGCATGCTCCGCATTGCGCCTGGCAGCCCGTTAGCCGGCTGCGTCAGTTCGCAGGCGCCACGAAGCCTACCACCTTGCTGTCCTGCAGCTTTTTCACGATTTCGGCAGTCTGGTCTTTTGTCGCAGACGCCACCCGGATGCGGAAATGACCGGCCGACGGCCCGCCAACGATGGTTGCCTTGTTGGCTTCCAGGAAGGCCGCAATGTCGGCGGCACTGGCCTGTGGCGCAAACTGGACCAGCACCTCGACACCCTGGCTCACCGGAGCTGTCCTCTCGGCCGAAGCCAGTTGCGGTGATGGTCCACTCCGCCCGCCGATCAGACCACCGATGACGCCGGCCTGCAGCACGAGCGCCAGCACCGCGACACCACCCGCATAGGCCAGTGTCCGCGGCGAGAAACTCGCCACAAATTCCGAAATCCGGGCCATGAAGCTGACCGATGGCGCCACGTGTCGCGCCGGCTCGGCATCGATCTTCTCGAAAAGCTGCTTCATCGCGCGCGACGACGGCGCGCCCAGCGATTCATTGCTGCGGATGGTCTCGCCGAGTTCCTCGCGCACCATCTCGAAGCGGCGGGCAAGCTCTGCGTCGTTGGCCAGCGCGCTCTCAACCCGCGCCGCATCGCGGCGGCTCAATGTGCCGGCGGCGTACCATGGCAGCAGCAACTCGACGTCTTCACTATTCTCTGGCGCATTGTTCGTTGTCATGGCCAACCTCTCTCGATTCCCGCCGCCTTCAAGGCTTCCGCCAGTTTCTTCCGCGCATAGAACATGCGCGTCTTGACGGTATTCTCCGGGATGCCAACGATCTCGGCCACCTCCTCCACGGATTTCTCGTGGTAGTAGACGAGATCGATAATCTCCCGATGATCCGGCGAAAGCGTTTCGATGCACTTGCGCAGGATCTCGCCCTTGTCCTTCTTTTGCATCGCCGCTTCGGGGGTGTCGGAGACATCCTCGATCGCCTCTGCAACCTCATCGTTCAGCTCAGCCTCCTTGCGGCCCCGCAGGGCCGAAAGAGCCTTGAACCGCGCGATCGCGAGCAGCCAGGTCGAGACGGCACTCCGTCCCTCGAAGCGCCCGGCCTGACGCCAGACATCGAGGAAGACCTCGCTGATCAGATCCTCCGCCGTGGCTTCGTTACGCACCAGGCGAAGGACGAACCGGTAAACCCGTACATGGTGCCGCGCGAACAGCACCTGCATGGCGAGCCTGTCTCCGCCTGCGATCCGCTGGATCAGGACTTCGTCTGATGTCTGCTGCATCGTGACGGTCGGCTCATGGTTTTGGTCGCGGTAAACCCGGGACCGGTTCAACAGGATGTGAGCGAAAAGTTCGGCGGGGCGGCAGGAAGAGAAAAATTCGCCCCGGCCTTTCCTAATGCAATGGGCGCTTATTCCCAAGGGGCCAATTTCGTTATTGTTATCAATGGCCTTTCATCAACGATCGGATATGGTCACGACTCATGACGCAGATATTCACACTGGATTCGCTGAATGCCCTGTCCGCGGAGGCGTTTACCGCCGCCGTCGGGGATGTCTTCGAACACGCATCCTGGGTCGCCGAAGATGCGGCCGGACGGCGCCCCTTCCCGACCGTCAAAGCCCTGCACGATGCCATGGTCGCGGTGGTGCGAGAGAGCCCGGCCGAACGTCAGCTCTCCTTCATCCGGGCCCATCCGGAGCTTGGCTCCAAGGTGAAGCAGCTCGATTTGACCGTTGAATCGCAATTCGAACAAGGCGGCCTCGGGCTCGACCGGCTCAGCGATGCCGAGTTCACGAAATTCTCCGAAATGAACAAGGCCTATCGCGAGAAATTCGACATTCCCTTCGTTATCTGTGTGCGCCGGCACACGCGCGACTCGGTTCTGCGGCAATTCGAGCGGCGTCTGTCGAATGACGTCGATACCGAACGCAGGACGGCATTAGATGAAATCGCGCTGATCACCCGGCTGCGCCTCGTCGACAAGGTCGATGGGCCGGGTATGCCGAAGACCTACGGCCGCATCTCGACCCACGTGCTGGACAATGTCAGCGGCAAGCCAGCCGAGGGCGTGACCATCTCGCTTTACGAGATCGGTGCAAGTGCTCGCGGGCTGCTGGCGAAAGCCGTCACCAATTCGGATGGCCGCACCGACCAGCCCTTCGTCTCCGGAGCACCGCTGCGGATCGGCACTTATGAGTTGCAATTCGAGGTCGCGGCCTATTTCGCCACCAACAAGACCACTCAGGCCGATCCCGCCTTTCTCGATATTGTACCGATCCGTTTTTCCGTCGCCGAGGCGGAGGGGCATTATCACGTGCCGCTCCTGGTGACGCCGTGGAGCTATTCCACTTATCGCGGGAGCTAGAATGCCAACACGCAATGCATCGTTGATCGCCCTGGTAGCGGCGACGCTGCTGATTTGTGCCGCGCCGGCATATGCGCAATTCGTCGCCGCGCCGGCCGACCCCACATGGTCGGTGCCGGAAATTGGCGCTCTCCCCGACAATGAACAAGGCCGGCTGATCCGACGCGGCCGCGACCTCATCACCGCGACCTATGCCCATATCGGTCCCGCCGTTGCCGACGAAAGCAAGCGCTACGCCGGCAACAATCTCGCCTGCACCAATTGCCATCTGAATGCCGGAACGAAGAAGTTCGGTATTCCTCTCTGGGGATTGTGGGACGACTTTCCGCAATATTCGGCGCGGCAAGGGCACGACATTTCGGTCGAGGATCGCGTCAATTCCTGCATGACGCGCAGCATGAACGGCAAAGCCTTGCCGAGTGACTCCGTCGAAATGCAGGCCTTCGTCGCCTACATCAAGTTCCTCTCCACCGGCGTGAAACCTGGTCAGAAGTTGTCCGGCCTTGGCGCCGGCAAAATGCAGGAATTGAAACGTGCTGCCGATCCGAAACACGGCGCCGCCGTGTATGTGCGCGCCTGTGCTCAATGCCACATGCCGGACGGACGCGGTCTGCGCCGCGACGAGAAAGACATTGCGCTCGGATACCTCAATCCACCGCTCTGGGGCCCGGACAGTTTCAACGACGGCGCCGGCATGGCGCGGCTGACCAATGCCGCCAACTTCATCCATTTCAATATGCCGAACGGCACAAGCTACGATGAACCGCGCCTGTCGCAGCAGGACGCATGGGATGTTGCCGCCTATGTCATCTCCCGGCCGCGCCCGAAAAAGTCCGGTCTCGACAAGGATTTTCCCGATCTCTTGCTAAAGCCGGTCGATACGCCGTATGGCCCCTATGCTGACGGTTTCAGCCAGAAGCAGCACCAGTTCGGGCCCTATGGTCCGATCAAGGCGGCGATTGCCCGCTTGAAAGCGCAGAAAAAGAACTGAGGAAATGCATGATCGATCTCTATACGTGGACCACGCCGAACGGACGTAAGGTTTCCATCGCGCTTGAGGAATTAGGCCTGCCTTACAAGGCACATCCCATCGACATTTCAAAAGATGAACAATTCGCCCCCGCTTTTTTGAAGATCTCTCCGAACAACCGCATCCCCGCGATCGTCGATAACGACAATGGAATGTCGGTGTTCGAAACCGGTGCGATCCTGATCTATCTCGCCGACAAGACCGGCAAGCTGATGCCGAAGGATGGCGAGCAGCGTTATCGCGTCATCGAATGGCTGATGTGGCAGATGGGCGGCGTCGGCCCGATGCTCGGGCAGGTGCACCACTTCGTGAAATACAACAAGGGCAAGGCGCCCTATGCCGAGGAGCGCTATTCGAAGGAAGCACAGCGGCTCTACGGCGTGCTCGACCGTCGGCTTGAAGGCCGTGAGTTCATCGCCGACGATTATTCGATCGCCGATATAGCGACCTGGCCCTGGATATCCCGCTTTGAATGGCAGGAAATCGACCTGAACAAATTCCCGAATGTGAAACGCTGGTATACGGCAATCGCCAGCCGCCCTGCCGTTCAGCGTGGCTACAAGCAGCCCAAGGATGTCGGCGACATTCCCATGCCGTGACAGCGTCGCCGTCCGATGCTTCTGTCCCCTTTGCGCCGCGGTTATCGTTAAGGAACCGTGGCGCAAATGATTCAAAGTCTTCCTGTTATCTGACCTTGCAATTTCGATCGGCTGCAACGGTGGTTAATGAAAGCCGGGCAGCGCGACCGGAGCCATATACCGAAAAAGTAATCGTTCGTTCAGAACGAACGTGAAAAGCTTCACGCCTTTATCGTTTCAAAATCCCGATCCTTTAGCGAGGATGCAAGAAAAAATACCGGGAGCAGGCGTGCCTTGCTGGCCTTCCTCCATCGCATCTCGTTTCGTGGGCTGATCAGCATTGCGCTGGGCCTGATCGGCCTTGCCGTGCTTGCGATCGGCGCAACCATCATGGCCCTGCGTGAGGATGCGTTGCGCGATGCCACCAATGATGCCGCCAACATCGCGACCATTCTTGCGGAACAGACCGAACGCTCCGTCCAGGCGATCGACATCGTTACATCGGATATCGCCGACCGGCTCGGCAATCTGGGCGGCGAACTCGCGCCGGACGCCTTTCTCGACTTGCTACGCAGTCGCTCCACGCACGCATTGCTGATCGAGCGCCTCGGTCATCTTCCTCAAACCGATTTCATGGCCATCATCGACCGGGATGGTCAAATCGCCAACACCTCGCGGCTGTGGCCAACACCTCGTGGCGACGTATCCCACCGCGACTACTTCGCCCATGCACGCGACAATAAAGGCCGGCTCCTTTTTGTCAGCGATCTGGTGCACAACAGCGTCAGCAAGGAGCGGAACGTATTTTTCTCCAAGCGCATCAGCGGGCCGAACGGGGAGTTTCTCGGCATCGCTTTGACCGGAATCAAGCTTTCCTATTTCCAGCACATCTATAATTCCATTACGTCGCGCCGTAACCAGTCGTTCCTGCTGACGCGCACCGACGGAACCGTGCTGGTGCGCCATCCCGACAATCAGGATAGTGCCGGGCGTAAAATGCCGGATACATCCGAATGGTACAGGATCGTCAGCGAGGGCGGCGGCAACTTTCGCATTCCCGGTCTCTTCGATGAATCGCCCCTTCTGATCACCGCACGTCCGCTGCAAAACTATCCCCTCGTCGTCAATGTGGCGGTTTCCGAACAGGCTGTTCTGGCAAGCTGGCGATACCGCTCCCTCCTGATCGCGATCGGCACCGGCCTGGCTTTGCTTTGTTCGCTATTGTTGCTTTACGCGCTCAACCATCAATTTGCGCAGCTTGCGGCGTCGCGATCGTCCCTGATCGAACGAGAAGCCCGGCTCGCCGAAAAATCGCGCGAACTGGAACGGGCTAATACGCGGATCGATACCGCGATCGACAATATGCTCCAGGGCCTCGTCATGTTCGACGCGGAGGGGAAACTTGTTGTCTTCAACAAGCGATTTGTCGAGCTCTACAACCTTTCGCCGGGTGCTATGAAGCCTGGCCTGACACTGCGGGAGGTCATGATGTTGCGCCTGCAAACAGGCGCCATGCCCGGAGACATCGACGCCCATGCCCTCCTCGTTCAAAAAAGCATGCAAGCCGGTGAAACACGAACAAAAATCGTCGATTTCCCGGATGGACGCACATTCTGCATCATCAACAGACCGAGTGGCGATGGCGGCTGGGTCGCGACGCATGAAGACATCACAGAACGGCGAAGAGCAGAGAACGAACTCGTCCGCACGCGCAACATGCTGGGTGCAGTTGTCGAAAACATTCCGGAAATGCTCGTCGTCAAGGATGCGAGAAGTGGACACTATGTCTTCATCAATCGGGCGAGCGAAGCGTTCTTCGGCCTTCCAAAGGAAGACGTCATCGGTCGGAACACCCAGGAGATCTATCCACGCGACAGGGCCGAGGCCATTGTCGCGCGTGACCGCGCGGCTCTCCGCTCCGGCAATCTGACCGTCAACAATATGTCCTTTACATCGATCGGCGGACTCAGCTGCGAGGTGATATCGAAGCGGATCGCGATCAGGGGCAGCGATGGCGAGCATGAATATCTTCTCAATGTCATCGAGGACGTCACCGAGCGACGGCGCAACGAGTCGCGGATCGAGCATCTCGCCCATCATGATGCTCTCACCGACCTGCCAAACCGCACCGCATCAAAACTGCGCCTTGCCGAAGCGCTGGATGCAGCGGCAGAGAACGATCTGAAATTTGCCGTCCTCTGCATCGACCTCGACAGGTTCAAGGAAGTCAACGATCTTTATGGTCACGCGGCTGGCGACAGCGTGCTGCTGGAAATCACGCGCCGGATGAAAGAAGCCGTCGGCAACGCATTTCTCGCCCGCATTGGCGGCGATGAATTCATGGCCATCTGCACGGACGAAAATCTGCCGGCTTCGGCAACGGCCCTCGCCCGGTCGCTGATCGGGGCCGTGTCCGGCGACATCGATTGCGAAGGCCGAAAGATCATCATTGGCATGAGTGTCGGCATTGCCATGTTCCCGTCCGACGGCACAGACAGCGTGACCCTGATCCGCAACGCCGATGCCGCGCTTTATCGCGCCAAAGCGGAGGGCCGAGGCGAAATCCGCTTCTTCGAGGCAGAAATGGACCGGATATTGCACGATCGCCGCGCTCTGCAGGCTGATCTTGCGCTCTCGGTATCACGCAACGAATTGCAGCTCTTCTATCAGCCGCAATCGCTGATTTCGGGCCAGGTTATCGGCTTTGAAGCGCTGCTGCGGTGGGATCATCTGCGCCGCGGCTTCGTGCCGCCCGGCACATTCGTTCCACTCGCGGAAGAGAGCGGGCTGATCAGCCAGATCGGCGAATGGGTCTTGCGCGAAGCATGCCGCGAGGCTGCATCCTGGCGTCAGCCGTTGCAGATCGCGATCAATCTTTCACCGCTGCAATTGCGGCAAGGCGACTTCGTGTCGCTGGTTCATTCCGTACTGCTTGAAAACAATCTGTCACCGGACCGGCTGGTGCTTGAGGTCACCGAAAGCGCACTGATGGACGATTACTCGCGCGCCGTTTCGATTCTGCGCCGTCTCAAGGCCCTCGGCGTGCGCATCGCCATGGATGATTTCGGCACAGGCTATTCGTCTTTGTCCTATTTGCAATCGTTCCCGTTCGACAAGATCAAGATCGATCAGACCTTCATTTCCAATCTCGACCGGAACGCGCAGAGCGCTGCGATCGTCCGCGCCGTGCTCGCCCTTGGCCACAATTTGAACTTGATTACGGTCGCCGAAGGCGTTGAGACCACCGAGCAGTTAACCATCCTGCGAAATGACGGCTGCGACGAGATCCAAGGCTACCTGATCGGCCGCCCGCAGCCGATCGCGGAATATGCCGCGATCGTAGGCCATTTTACGGGGAAAAATACGCTTAACGTCGCGGTGGGCTGACGGGCCGCGATCGCCCCGCCGACGACCGGTTCCAGCCTTCAAGATATTACCTTCTCACGGTCCCATGTTTTTCATAAAGTTGTCCCGTTTCGCCAGCATCAGCCGAAATACCGCCGAGGGGGAGATCCTCGCCAAACCACTCTGATGACCGCTGGCTGGCTGGTGCCCGCCTGCGCGGTGGGAGATGTTGTCGGCATGAAACTGGCCATTTCGACTATTGGTGTTTTGCTTATTGCCTCGTCCACGCAAGTCGGTTCCGGGGCTGTCAAAATCGAAAAACAGGACAAGCTTCCAGCCAAAATTCATTTCATCAGCCTGGCGGAAGACCTGACGAAGAATCTGGACATTGCGGTCAATCCCATCTCCGAGGACGAGATCCAGGAAGAACTTGCGGAACTGCGTGAGCCGGAAGGCCCGCCCGAAGCGCCCGCCGATGTTCCGATCGAGGTTGTGTGCGATACGCTTGCCGCCGCGGCAGAGGCCAACGGCTTGCCGACGGGCTTCTTCGCACGGCTGATCTGGCAGGAAAGCAAGTTCAAACAACGCGTCGTCAGTCCTGCGGGGGCTCAGGGCGTTGCGCAATTCATGCCCGCTGTCGCTGTTGAGCGCGGCCTGCGCAATCCATTCGACCCGCTCGCGGCGCTCCCGCAATCGGCCGCCTTCCTGAAGCAACATGTGGAATATTTCGGCAATCTCGGACTTGCTGCCGCAGCTTACAACGGCGGTGCACGCCGCGTCACCGAATGGCTCGCCCGCCGCGGCAGGCTGCCGGATGAAACCCGCAATTACGTGAAGAGTATCACCGGCCACGAGCCGGAAAAGTGGATCGACGGCAAGGAGGTCGAACTGGCCGTCAATCTGCCGCGCAATGCCCCGTGCGATGGCGTTGCCAATCTTTCGCGCAATGCCAGCGCGACCATGGTGGCGGCGCCGCTTGAGCCGCCGATGGCGAAGCTGGTCGAAGACGCCCGAATTGCCGCCGTTAAGGCCGCGGAAGAAGCCAAACGCCGGCTGGCTGCGGCTCTGGCCGCCAGGAAGTCCAAGCGCGCGCAATTGCTGGCAAAGGGCAAGGGTGGCAACACGAAGGTCGTCGCGGTCCGCGACAAGGGCGGCAAGGCTGCGAAGCTTCCGCCAAAGATAGCCGACCGTGTCACCGACAAGCCCGGCAAACGCGGCTACAGGCTGGCGGATACCAGCGCATCGCGGCGCTGATCCCGCAAGACCGATCCATTCCAGTCGTCAGGCAAGCGCCCCCCATCGGGGGCGCTTCGCCGTTTGTGGCGGTTGCATAATCCTGTCGTCCTCGTAGAAAACGGGACGGACAGGATCAGGCCATGACATTCGACACCATCATCCGCGGCGGCACGGTAGCGACGGCCTCTGACACATTTGCCTGCGATATCGGCATCAAGGGCGGCCGCATCGCCGCATTGGGCGACCATCTCGGGACCGCCGGCGAGATCGTTGATGCTTCGGGAAAGCTGGTGCTGCCGGGTGGCATCGACAGCCATGTGCATATTTCGCAGCCATCCGGCCCCGACATCGTCATGGCCGACGATTTCGCTTCGGCGACTCGCTCGGCCGCTTTCGGTGGCAACACCATGGTGCTGCCCTTCGCCATGCAGCAGAAGGGCCAGTCGCTGCGCGAGGTCGTGACCGAGTATCACAAGAAGGCCGATGGCCAGTGCTATAT
>JAEXXW010000509.1 GCA_023405565.1 Pseudomonadota bacterium | reverse complement strand
GCCCCTGTCCGTGCGACTGGATACCGACGCGCAATTCGAGACCGCCATCCGGCGTCAGTCGCGCCACGGCCTGTTCGAAGCCAGGCACCATCGGAATACCCCAGCCATAATAGACCGATGTGCCATGCGCGCCCTGCTCGCAGAAGATCGAGAAGCCGACGCCGATCTTCACGGAAGAGTTGGTCGCGTCCTTCTGCTTCTGCCGTATAGCCGGCAGATCGATCGCTTCCACCACGCGGCGCAGACATTCCGGATAATCGCCACTGTCGAAATGCTTGTTGGTGATGTTGTCGAACGGCATCTCTTCCGGCTGGACGAGATTGCGCAGGCGAACCTCGTAAGGCTCCTTGGCTATCGCGTAAGCGACAGCATCGATGATCATTTCCATCGCATAACAAACGCCGGCGCGAGCCACGCCACGATAGGGCACGAGCCCGGGCTTGTTGGTCGCCGACGACCAGGTTACGCAACGATAGGCATCGAATTTGTAAGGCCCCGGCAGGATGCTCGCGACCTGCGCCGCCTCGAGACAGGCCGAGAAGGGATAGATGGAATAGGCCCCGGTATCGACGGTCGCGGCCGCGTCAAGCGCGATCAGCCGGCCATCGCTGTCGGCATAGGCCGTGATGTCGTAATGATGCTCGCGGCAATTGGCGTTGCCGGCAAGCTGCTCACGCCGGTCTTCCAGCCAGCGCACCGGATGGCCAAGATGTTTTGCCAGAAACGCCGCGCAGACCTCCTCCGACAGCAGCATCCCCTTGTAGCCGAAGCCGCCGCCGATATCCGGCGCAACGATGCGCACGTTTTCTTCCGACACGCCGAGACAGCCGGCAAGCCCGGTACGGATGATGTGCGGGATCTGTGTCGCCGTATGCAGCACGATCTGATCGAGGCGCCGATCATAGACAGCGACGACGCCGCGCCCTTCCATCGGCGACATGCATTGACGCGCCGTCCGCAGCGTCCGATGCACCACGACGGGGGCGGTCTTCTTGATCTCGGACAGGTCGGCTTCGACACGGCTTTCGAGGAAGACGTTGTCACCCCATGGCTCATGCACCAGCGGCGAGCCGGGCATGCGCGCCGCGAGCATATCGACGACCGCGGGCAATTCCTCAAAGTCGATCTCGACCGCAGCAGCGAGGTCTTCGGCTTCGGCCCGCGTCGCCGCGACGCAAACAGCAATCGCCTCGCCGACATGGCGCACCTTGTCATGAGCAAGGATCGGTTGTGCGGACGATTTGAAGCCGGGCAATCCGGAATTGGCGACAATCGGCTTCACGCCGGCGAGATCGGACGCCACGAAGACGTTGCGCTCATGTCCTGCCGGTTTGCGGACATGCAGGATTCGCGCATGGGCCAAAGGACTGCGCACGAAGGCAAGCTCGCGCATGCCGGCCAGCTTGATATCGCCGACGAACTCGCCCTTGCCGCGTAGATAGCGGTCATCCTCCTTGCGATGAACCGACCGACCAACGCCGGATCCCTCGCCCCCCGCCTTCATCACATCGCCTTGCCGGTCCGGCTGCTGGCGATCTTGCAGAAGCGCGCGAGATCAAGTGCAGCACAGGTGAGTTCGCCCTCGGGATCGGAGAGCTGTTCGAGAATGTTGAAGTGATTGGCCCGCGCGACCGGCAGCAACACACCCGGGGCATGCGCTGCCGCCCGCATCGCATGGAGATTGCGAGAATCGTTGACCAGTGTCGGCAGTTCAGCCGTGCCATAGGCGATGGTCATCGGCTTGTTCACCACCGGCAAGCGCAGCGGCGACAGCGTCGCAATCTCATTATCCGTCAGTTGCAGCGGCCCGTTCAGCCTGGTGTCCCGCAAGGCTTCGAGATCGTAGACACCCGACATCGCAAAGCCGGCTGCGACGAGCGGATGGTCGAGGGCCATCGCGACGAGATGTCCACCGGCGGACCAGCCCGAGAGGATGACCGGCCCTGAGATGCCGTGCTTTGGCCCTTCACTTTGCAACCAGTCCAGCGCGGCATGAATCTCGGCAACGATGTCACCGAGTTTCACGTCAGGCGCCAGCGAATAACCTGGCAATGCCGCCGACCAGCCATGCGCCTGTACGCCAGCCATGAACGTCGCAAAATCCTCGCGTGAATTGCGCTGCCAATAGCCGCCATGGATAAAGACAAGGCACGGCGCATCCGCATTCTTTGCCGGATAGAGATCGAAGCGATTGCGCTCCTTCGGCCCATAGGGAATATCGAGCCCGGCCGGATGCGCCTTGCGATAGGCGGCAGAACCTGTGTTGCGCTTTTCGATCAATGCCGGGCTGTCGGCGACGGCCCCGTTGTTATCGTAGGCGGCATCACGCTCAGCTTGCGACAACGCCGTCCATGTCGAACGCGGGTCGGCGATGCTGACGTCCGTGGATGTCATATTCTTCATCACAGCGATGTCTGACCCGTCTGCCAGATCGTGAGCCGGATCGGCGTCGGCTTGCCGCCGCAGCAGGGATTCAGTTCCTGCGGACAATTGGAGATGACGACCAGCACATCCTTCTCCGCGCGAAGATCGACATAGTCGCCCGGCTTTGAAATGCCGTCATCGATAAAGATACCGCCGTCGCCGCTGACCGGCACATGCATGAAGAAATTAATATTCGGCGGAATGTCACGGCCATTCATGCCGAGGGCGCCCAGCACTTCGAGGAAATTGTCGCGACAACTCCACTTGCCCGGCTGGCCGTAGCGCACGGTGTTGATCTCGCGGCTGCAACAGCCCGCCAGCGTGTCGTGACGGCCGACCGTATCCTCGATCACCGTCATCATCGGCTGGGCCAGATCGTCGTAAAGCACGACTCCCTTGGAGACGTACACGCTCCTGGCCAGTTTGACGGTGTTCGGCGCGTTGTAGCGCACATCGCTGCGCGTGGCGTCGAAGATCAGCGTATCGACGGACTGGCGTCCTTCCAGATCGACGATCCTCAGCACCGCACCTTTCGGTATTTTCCGATACCAATGCGCTCCCGCAGCCACGATCTCATCGCTGACAACACGGCCTGGAATTGTGCTGGCTAGCATCGTTTTCGCCTCTGCGGTGTCGACATTCTCCAACAGATGCAAAGCGTCAGGCCGCGACAGCCTGCGGCAGGATTGGCGCAATCGCCTCGAAGCGCTCGCCGGCACGGAAGCAGAAAGCAGGCTGCAGCAGACGCTCGGCGACCACATGGTTCTTCTCGTTGTCGGCCAGCACGAAACGACCGCGCAGATCCGACAGCACAGTGACATCCGCCACACGACCGACCTGAAGCGAACCGAGTTCATCGGAACGGCCGACCATCTTCGCCGGATTGGTGGTGACCATCGGCACCACCTGCTCAAGCGTCAGTCCGAGCGCCATCATCGAGCTCATCGCCTGCGTCAGGCTGAACTTCGCCTGTCCGGCAAAGGGGTGATTTTCATCGTCGGGATGCTCGCCCGGCGTGCCAGCCGGCGCCGGCACATGCGTGTTGTAACCATGCATGTCGGCGCCCAGCGTGTCCGGCACGATGCCCGCGTCAAGCGCCTTGCGTGCGAGCCGATAGGAAAAATGGCTGCCATGGCCGACATCGACTTTCAGACCGCGATCGAGCGCCGCCCGGATGACGGCATGCACATTGCCGTCACGATCGACAAAGCCGCCGGGATGACGCGTGAACGGATGCGCGAGAATATCGCCGGGCCGCAATTTCGGAATCACACGCTCGATGATGGTGTCCGCATCCTCGCCATTCGCTCCGCTGTCCGGCAGGCCCCAGAGCTGACCAAAATGCACGTAAAGCGGCAAATCCGTCTGGCGGCCGATCTCCGCCGACATTTCGAGTACCTTGATGCCCCAGCGTGCAAAGCCGCCGATTTCGGCATGCCCCTTGATGCCGCGCACGATGTCCTTGTTGGCATTGGCCGACAGCACCGTCGCATCGATATCGACACAGTCCGGGCTGTAGAGATTGGGATAGAGATGCCCCTCAAGACCACCGACGAGATAGGCGGAGAGAAAAGCCAGCACGCGGGTCTTGGATGTCTCGACGACAAAATTACGAAAACCCGGCAGCGTCATGCAGGACGGACCGCCCTGGTCGATGACCGTGGTCACACCCGACTGAACACCGACCATGTCCGCATTCATGCCAAAGCGGCCGGTCACATACTGATAGACATGACCATGCGTATCGATCAGGCCCGGCAGCACGACCTTGCCCCTGGCATCGACAACCTGTTTTGCCGCGCTTGGCAGAATATCCTTTTGCACCGCGGCGATCCGGCCACCGCGAATCGCGACGTCCATGACGCCATTGATATCCGACGCAGGGCAGATCACATGCCCGCCGGTGATGACGATGTCGAAGAGATTGGTATCCGTCATGCGCATCTCCCGTGAGCCATCGACGTTTTTCGGTTCCGAAAAGTCGTTAGTATACTGACGTGTTTTAGCAAGTCACGTGCCAGTCTGAAAACATTAAAAACCGGGCTCGCCCCGGAATGCGACTGGGCGATCTGCCCGCTTCCTAGGCAAAACATGCGGCTTCCATTGGCAAAACGAAAAAGGGCGCCACAGGGGCGCCCTTCAACCGACGGCTAGCCGACGATGATCAAGCCTTTGACAGGCTGCGATAATCGAGCTGGCGATGGAACCAATAGCAATAGCCGGATACGTTTTTCTGCGAGGCCATACCGAGTGTCGGCTGGAACAGCGGAATGCGCGGGACATCCTCGAAAGACTTTTCAACAAAGCCCTTCACATCCTTCTCGTAGTCCGCGGTCCGGCCCTCCGCCGCGGCGACGCGCGCCGCATCGATCATCGCGTCCATCGCCTTGTTCTGATAGCTCATCGTGTTGAAGATGGCGTTCTGGCCGTGATAGCACCAGTAGAAGAAGTATTCGGGATAATCGAGCCAGCCCGAGAAGAAATTGACCATCAGGGGCATCTCCTTCTTGGTCATCTCGCTCCGCCAGTTCGCGCCCGGCACCTTGTTGATCGTCGTCTTCACGCCGATCTGCGCAAGGCTCT
>JAEXXW010000488.1 GCA_023405565.1 Pseudomonadota bacterium | reverse complement strand
CGGCACGGCGCTCGATCAGGCCGTTGTCGCAGAGCCGGTCGACGGTCCGCGTCACCGTGATGGGCTGCAAATCGAGCATGTCGGCGAGTTCCGACTGCTTGAGGCCCTCATTGCTTTCGAGCCTTTTGAGAAGCGCCCATTGGGCGCGGGTCATGCCGAACCGGCGGGCCACCTGGTCCGCATAGGTCCGGAGCATTCGGCCGACGTCATTGATTAAAAAGGCCATTTCTCGGTGAGGATGACGAGGGCGCATTGATAGAACTCTCTGTAAGTAGAGATATAATAAGGAAGCTTATGTTTTTTATCAAGGGTGCAGTGCACAAAAGGCGGACGGGTTCGCCGGGCTCTTTAGGTTTTGAATACAAGGAAGATAGTCTTAGCTGGTCATGGCCGGGCTAAGCCGTCGAAGACGGTGTCGTTGACGCCCTGTGCCCCGGCCAACCACGTCTTTGCTTCAGAAAGAAAGTCGTGGATGCCCGGCACAAGGCCGGGCATGACGGGGACTTCGACCACCAAACGATCCAAGGAACGATCAATGAACAAGGACATGTACGACAAGGGCCTCGCCATTCGCCGCGCGGTATTGGGCGACGCTTATGTCGATACGCAGCTCAAGAATGCCGACGATTTCAATCGGCCGATGCAGGAATTGGTGACCGAGTATTGCTGGGGTGCCGTCTGGGGCCGCGAAGGTCTGCCAAAGAAGCAACGCTCGATGCTGAACCTCGCCATGATCTCGATTCTCAACCGTCCGCATGAATTGAAGGCGCACATCAAAGGGGCGCTGACCAACGGCGTGACGAAGGAAGAAATTACCGAAATCTTCCTGCAGGTCGCGATCTATGCCGGCGTGCCCTGTGCGGTGGATTCGTTTCGCATCGCAAAAGAAGTGTTTGCCGCTGAAGCAGGCAAGTAGTCGGAGCAAGTAGTCGGAGCCGGCAAGGAATTGACAACCGTCATGGTCGGGCTTGCCCCGGCCATGCATTTTTATCTCGTCGCAGACGGTGATCGGCGGGGACGAAGGCACCATCATCGGCACGACGATAGGGTTGCGGGAACTTTGTATCCGTGTGTTGGTTGAGGTGAGTTCATTTTTAGAGGGGCGATGTCCGAAATCCTGATTGCCGATATCGGCGGCACCACCAGCCGGGCCGCATTCGCTGCGCTTGGTCAACGGCCGGACAATATCGTCACCATCGCCAATGACAGCGTGGCGGGACCCGAGGGGTTGCTGGAGCGCATGCTCGACGGTGTCGCCGCGCGTCCGCGCGCCGCCGTGCTTGCGCTTGCCGCACCCATTGGCGGCGGCAATGAAATCACGCTCACCAATCGGGATTGGTGCTGGCGCCTGCCGGATCTGTCGGCACGCTTCGGTATTTCGTCGATCCACGCGGTGAATGATTTCGAAGCGCTCGCCTGGGCGGTGCCGTCATTAAAGGACAGTGATTTGCAGCCGGTCGGCGAAGCGACATCGTTTTCGCATGGCGTGAAGCTCGTCGTCGGTCCGGGTACGGGCCTCGGCACAGCAGCGCTTGTGCCGGTGGGCGAGGGCTATCAGGTGATCGCCAGCGAAGGCGGGCATTGTTCATTCGGTCCGGCTTTCGCTGACGAGGAGCCGATCTTCCGCCGTCTTGCGGAGGAGAAGGCGCCGCTCTCGGCTGAATGCATCCTCTCCGGTCCCGGCCTCGCGCGGCTGCACGTCGCGATGCATCCGGGCACGATGAAGATGAAATCCGAGATGATCGTGATGCAGGCGCGCGCCGGCAATCGCGAGGCGCGTGCGACGGTCGCCATGTTCATTCGATTGCTTGGCCGTTTTGCCGGCGATATGGCGCTGGCGTTCAAGGCGACGGGCGGCGTTTATATTGCTGGTGGTGTTGCGACGGGGCTTGGCGCCTTGTTCGATGCGCGCCTCTTCCGTGCGTCGTTCGAACGGCATCCGCCTTATGAGCCGATGCTGAAGGAAATCCCATCCGCATTGATCACCTGTGTCGAGCCGGGATTGATCGGGTGTATTGCGGTGGCCGAGCGATTGATCGGCCGCGATCGACCGGCGTGACCCTGATCATACGCCGGTTTGCCGTGACATGCGTCTCAGCATGATGAAGACGGCGAGCGAGGCGAAGCCGAGCCCCGCAGAGAGAACCATGGCTTTTGAGTATTCGCCATTGAACACGGCGTTGTAAATCTCCAATGACATCGTGTTGGTCCTGCCGACGATGTTGCCGCCCAGCATGAGTGTTATCCCCACTTCTCCCAGGGAACGGGCCGTGCCGAGAATAAGTCCGGCCGCGATGGCGCCCCGGACATTCGGCAGGATCACGTAGATGAATGTGTCCCACTCGTTGCGGCCGAGCGTGCGAGACGCTTCGCCAAGGCTGCGGGAGACATGAGCGATGGCGGCTTCGATCGGCTTTACCACCAACGGAAGCCCGGCGATCACGGAGGCAAGCAAGACCCCCTGGACGGTAAAGACAAAAGACAGACCGATGGTCGCATCCAGCCAGATGCCGAGAGGACTGCGCCGTCCGAGCAATAGCAGCAGGAAGAAGCCGAGCGCCAATGGCGGGAATATCAACGGCAACGTCACCGCTGCATCGAGCAGGGTGCGGCCCGGCCATTGAGGCCGGGCGAGTGCCCAGGCGAGCGCCGTGCCCAGCACGAAGTGAATGATGAGCGTCGCCGCCGCAATCTGGAGTGTCAGCAACGCAGGATAGGCGAGTGACGGATTCAGAATGATCGCCGCGGCTTCAGCGAGGCTCGTCATCGCAATCCGTATCGCTGCAGAATGCCGTTCGCCTCGGCGCTGTCGAGAAAGGCAAGAAAGCCCGCAGCAGCAGGCGACGATGTCACCAGGCCGCATGACACCTCGACGGGATCATACAATTTCTGGTCGACTTCGACGAAGCCGCCGACATTGTTGCCTGCGCCGATGGCATCGGTGGCGTTGACAAAGCCGGCATCGACATCGCCGCTGATGACATAGCTCGTCACCTGGGGAACGGTTGCGACCGGCAGCAGCTTTGGATCGATCTGCGAGGCGAGCTTGGTCCGATCCAGAAATTGCCGGCCTGCCTTGCCGTAGATCGCGTTGGTTTGGTCCGGAATTCCGACGCGTTTGATATCCGCCAGCGCGATATCCTCCGGTGTTTTGAGCGCCAGGCCTTTTCGAAACACCACCACCAGCTTGCCTGATCCCAGTCGCGCAAAAGAAGAAAATTGCACGCCCTTGGCATTGTCGAGCACCACGCGGTCGCCGCAGACAATGGCCACTTTGCCGCTGTCTTTCGCCTGCGCGATGACCTGACCCATGTGTCCATAAATCTGTGCCACCTTGTGGGTCGTTGATTTCTCGTATGCCGACGACAATTCCGAAAGCGGCCTTCGAAAGCCGGCTCCTGCGGCCAGCGTTATCTCATCAGCGGTGGCGGCGCCGGATACGAGCGTCATGGCGCATGTCAGCGCAGACATGGTTGCTGTCGTAAATGTCCGTTTCATCACTTCCTTGACCTGCATGAAATCACAAGACGATTCCCAATCTCCATGCGACCGTCTAGCATGGTTGTATATAGCGGTAAAATGCAATATCGCTGGCTCTCATGCCAAGGGTCGCTTCGGACGGCGGGACAAAAATCGCAATGGCTGACTGGTTGACGATGTCGGTGCGCCGGGCGCTCGACGGGCCGTCAGGTCGCTTCAATCTCGATGTGGAGTTTGGCGTTGAGAAGGGTGCCTTTGTCGCGCTGGTGGGTCC
>JAEXXW010000464.1 GCA_023405565.1 Pseudomonadota bacterium | reverse complement strand
GTCCGGACAGCAGCGCGGCGGCGAGAAGGCCGAGTGTCGGATCGCCATAGCCGTATTTCGAAATGATGCCGGCGGTATAGGCGCCGAAGCCGAAATAGGCGGCGTGGCCGAGCGAGACGATGCCGGCATAGCCGAGAATGAGATCGAGCGAGAGCGCGAACAGCGCCGTGATGGCGATCTGGCTCGCCAGTGACAGATAATTGGGAAACAGAAAGAATGGCAGGATCGCCGCCAGCCAGAACGCGAATTCCAGCGGATGCCAGCGCGTCTGGGCGCGGAGATAATCGTGAGGCGTAAAGGGGGGGGCGGACTTGTCCATGGCTTATCGCTTTCCGAACAGGCCGGCTGGCCGCCACATGAGAAGAACGATCATGACGAAGTAGATCAGGAAGGCGCCGATCTGCGGCACGTAATATTTGCCGGCGATGTCGCTGATGCCGATCAGGACCGCCGCGATGAAGGAGCCGCTGATCGAGCCGAGGCCGCCGACCGACACGACGATCAGCACATAGACGAGATAGTGCAGCGCGAATGACGGATCGAGCCCGACAATCTCGATGGCCAGCGCGCCGCCAAGACCGGCAAGGCCGCTGCCAAGCGCAAAGGTTGCTGCGAAGGTGGCGTCGACATTGATGCCAAGGCCGCGGGCCATGCGCTGGTTATCGACGGCGGCCCGCACCTGCTGGCCAAAGCGTGTGTATTCGAGCGTCAGAACAAGGATCAATGTGACGGCAAGGCCAACGGCGACGAGGAAGAGGCGATAGATGCCGAAAGTGATTCCGAAATAGGTGACAGAGCCCCGCAGGAACGACGGCGTCGGCGCGGGTTGCAGCACGGTCCCAAACACATAGGCGGCTGTCGCGATCGCCATGAAGGCAAGGCCAATGGTCAGCAGCACCTGATCGAGATCGCTGGCGCGGTAAAGCCGACGATACAGCGTGCGCTCAAGGATGACGCTGACAAAGGCGGCGGCGATGAACGCCATCGGCAAGGTGGCGAGGAACGGCCAGCCGAAGCGGTTGACCAGCGTCACCGTCACGTAACCGCCGAGCATCGCGAAAGCGCAATGCGCGAGATTGACGAAGTTCATCATGCCGAGTGTGACCGACAGGCCGACCGACAGCAGGAACAGCAGCATGCCGTAGGCAAAGCCGTCGAACAAAACGCCGATGATAGGCCCCAAGATCGTCCCCTCAACCTTTGGTTCCGCCAGCCTGCCGCTCGGCCTCATCCTGAGAAGCATTGTTGAGCAATGCGTCTTGCGGAATGGGCCGCCTCTCCTTCGGGACGCCCTTGCTGCGCGCGGGCTCCTCAGGACGAGGGCGGAGAAGAACCTGTACTTGCCGAAATTCGACCCCGCAAGGCAGCGCCCGGAGCATGAGGCTCCGGGCGCGCGACGCCTCCAGACAGACTATTGTTATTTCTTGGTCTTCATTTTCTCGAGGACAGGGTCTTTCACCTGCTCGACCTTGTCGAACTCGACATTGACGAGCTTGCCGCCGACCTTTTCGACGCGCCGGATATACACATCCTGGACGATGTCGCGCGTCTCGGGATCAATCAGGATCTGCCCACGCGGGCTTTCCCACTTCGAACCCTTGGCCGCGTCGACCATGGCCTGCGCGTCGGTCTTGCCGCCGGTTTTCTTCAGCACATCATAAATGAGCTGCATGCCGTCCCAGCCGCCCACCGAGAAGAAATCCGGGTTGCGCTTGTATTCATCGTTATAGGCTTTGACGAAGGCTTCGTTCTTCGCCGATTTGTGGCTGGTGTCATAGTGGAAGGCGGTGATGATGCCGAGCGAGGCATCGCCCATCGACTTCAGAGCTTCCTCGGCGGTGACTTCGCCCTGGCCCATGACCTTCGTCTTGGTGGCGTCGATGCCGCGTTCCGACAGGGCCTTGCCAAGCGCGGCCGGCTGTGCGCCGCCCGGCACCCAGATATAGATGGCTTCAGGATTGAGGTCCTTGGCGCGCTGCACGAAGGCGGAAAAGTCCGGATTTGCGACCGGCATGCGCACCGAACCAATCACCTCTCCACCTGCTTCCTTGAAGCCTGTCTGGAAGGCGCCTTCCGCGTCGATGCCCGGGCCGTAATCGGCAACCATCGTGTAGACTTTTTTCACACCGGCCTTCTTCACCGCCCATTCACCGAGCGCGCCGTTGAGCTGCGGCGTGGTCAGCGAGGTGCGCACCATATAGGGCGACTTGGTGGTGACGATCGAGGTCGCGGCATTCATCACGACCATGAATTTCTTGGCCTGGGCCGACACGTCGCCAGCGGCGATCGCATTGGGGGTCAGCACGAAACCGGCGAGAATATCGACGCCATCGCGGACCACGAGTTCCTGCGCGAGACGCTTGGCGACGTCGGGTGCGATGCCGCCGACATCCTTGCGGATGAACTCGATCTTGCGGCCGGCAACGGTATCGCCATTCTGCTTCACGAACAGCTTGATGGCATTGTCCATCTGCGTCGCGGCGTCGGCGAATTGGCCGGAATAGGGAAGGATGATGCCGATTTTGATCGGTGGTTGCTGTTGAGCCGCCGCCGCGCTGGCCACCATCGCCGCGGCGGTGAAGGCACCAAGTCCCAGTAATCTCTTAAGCATTGTCGTCTTCCTCCAGATTATTGGTGTCGTTGTTGTCATTGCCGTATCGGACTTGCGCCTATTTGCCCATGCGGGCCTTGACCGGGTCCTTTACGTTTTCGACCTTGTCGAACTCTACATTCACCAGCCCGTCGGGCGATTTCTCCACCCGCCGGAAATAAACCGTCTGCACGACATCGCGGGTTTGCGGATCGATCGACATGGGACCGCGCGGGCTCTCCCACGACATGCCTTTTGCGGCTGTCAGGAAGGAATCGCCGTCGGCCTTGCCGTCCGTCTTCTTCAACACCTCATAGATAAGGTGCATTCCATCGTATCCGCCGACAGCGAACAGATTGGGATTCACGCCGCCCGACAATTCGCGGTAGCCTTTCACAAAATCCCGGTTCATCGCCGAATTGTGATTGTGGTCGTAGTGATAGGCGGTGATGACGCCGAGCGCGGCATTGCCGGCGCTGGCGAGGGCCGTGTCATCGGTGATCTCTCCCTGGCCGAGAATCTTGATCTTGTCCGGTGTCACGCCACGTTCCGCCATCGCTTTCATGATGGCGGCGGGCTGCACACCGGCCGGTACGAACACGAAGATCGATTCCGGATTGGCATCCTTCGCGCGCTGCACGAAAGCGGAGAAATCGGGGCTCGCGATCGGCATGCGCAGCTGGCCAACAATCTCCCCGCCGGCCTCCTTGAACGAGCGGACAAAAGCGGCTTCTGCATCATGTCCCGGACCGTAATCCGAAACCATCGTGAACGCCTTCTTGGTGCCCTGTTTGGCGACCCAGGCACCAAATGGTTCGACCACCTGGGGCGAGGTGAAGGACACGCGCAACGCGTAGTCCGACTTGGTGGTGATGATCGAGGTTGCGGCATTCATGATGATCATCGGCTTTTTGGCCTGCGCCGACACATCGGCGGCGGCCAGCGCATTCGGCGTCAGCGCAAAGCCGGCAAGGATGTCCACCCCGTCGCGCACGACCAGTTCCTGCGCCAGCCGTTTGGCCACATCGGGATTGGCGCCGCCGGTATCCTTGCGGATGATCTCGATCTTCTTGCCTGCGACGGTGTCGCCAAATTTCTTGAGATACAGCTTGATGCCGTTATCCATCTGTGTGGCGGCATCCGCGAACTGACCGGAAAATGTGCCAATGAAGCCGATCTTGACCGTGCCTTGGGCATGGCTCGCCGACGTGCCGATGGCGAGGAAAAGAAGCCCTGCGGCAAGCCAGGTTGATTTGACGAACCGCGTCGATCCCGCGCGTCGAAGAGATCGCATCAGATCCTCCCAAGTTTTTGGATAAGATAGTTTTTTTTGAAATTAACGGGCGGCGGTATTGCCGTCAATTTGGCGGCTGAATGTCGCAGCGGCCGATGCGCGAACGTGCTTAATGCAGGTCGGTGGGCAGACCGTCCGGTCGCCCTTCCACCGGTGGGTTGCATCTCTTTTGTGCGGCCCGCAAATTGCATCGAAAATCGGCAGATGATGTGATCTCCGGGCGAGTGGGCAATCGCATCGAGATTCGCGTTAAGCTTCCCGCTGGGCACACA
>JAEXXW010000462.1 GCA_023405565.1 Pseudomonadota bacterium | reverse complement strand
ATCTTTGCCGAGCCGCCTCGCAAGCCGCTGGATGGCATCCCTGCAATGCGCCGATGTCGGCAGGCATTCGATCTTGAGCTCGTCGGGCAGAAGGTCGTTCGCACCCACGAGCGGCAGTCGCTCGTCGCCGGCTTTGCGCCAGGCCGGCACCTTGTTTGCCGAACGCTCGTCCTTGCCGAGCACGAAACTGCGATGCGTCAGCCCCGGCGCGACCCATGCGATACGGTCGGTATAGAGCGGCCCAATCCGCCGCAGGACCGTGGCCAGCGTTTCTGCCATCGCGTTGTGCATGATGACGTAGTGGCGCAGCTCTTCCACGCCCCATTTCCAGCGGGTGCTGGAAACAGGCTCGGCCGTGTTATTCGCCCGCCAAGGCGATACGGCATTGCCACGCTTCTCAAACAGACCCGGATCGTCATAGGCCGTCGCCGGCGACGGCTTGCCGTCATAAGCCGCGATCTTCTCATACGGCACATAAGCAAGGGGTTCCGATATGACCGCCTTGTGAAGCAGGACACCATCGGCATTGATCATTGGCGACAGGTTCAGCACGTCCTGCGAATAGCCATCCTCCAGCTGCGCCTGTAATTCTTGTGGCAGATACTCCCGCTTGACCGGCCTGAAGCCTTCGTTGAGCAGACGCTGATTGATCGACTTGTGCTCGGAACTGAAGGGGTAAGGCTTGGTCTTCGTGCATGGCATGAGCAACAGAATACGACGCTCGCTCTTCGGCAGCTTTGGCGCATAGCTCCGCGTGATATATTCGATCCAGTCGGCAATGCGCGGATGCCGCAACGAATCGACATTATCCTGCGGACTGTAGAGACACAGGCTCTCATCGAGCGTGAACGGCTGCTTTATCTTGCGCGCGGATTCGATCACGCGCTGCGCTCTGTCGCCGACGGTCACCGAATTACGCATGTTTCCAACCCAACGTCGCAAGCCCCGTTCCGTCCACCATCATGCAACCCTGACGGATTGCGTTTCATCAAATTGCAAAACCGGCCGCACGAGTTCTTTCTCGTTGTAGGCTCGCAGCGACGTCAGGTATGCTTCAGCATTCGCCGTGAAGAGATCGCGTGTGATTCCGAAAACGAGACGCGGAATGCCGAACTTGATCACGGATATTCCGGCATTGGCCGCAAGACTCGGCATCGCCGCGTAGGTGTAGCAATGGATGTTTCGTAGAAACGGCGCGCGAGCCTGGCCACGTTCGGTGAACTGAAAGCTATCGGACAAATACGGGTAACCCGCCAACGTGTCGTTTCTCTCGCCGGCCGGTGGTGTGTAATGATCCTGCCAACGGGCAATGGCATCGGCGAATCGGGCAAGCTCCGGACGAGCATGAAAATCAATCGCGAGTCCCGTTCCGACAATCAGGAAGTCGGCAAGCAATGTCCCGGAGGGCGTTGTCAGCGCGGTTTGCTCGCCGAGAGACGATACGGCCCTCAGCGGGCTCGCAAGATGAATGTGGAAATTGCCAAACGCCGCGCAACGATCGAACGTCTCCTGCGGCGGCGGCTGGTTCAGATCGAACAGCACTGACATAAATCGCCATTTGAGTTCGTCGCTGAGATCGACGAAATGGCGCAGGAAGCCCGAAAACTCGATCCAGCGATTGGGATTCACTGCTGGAATTTCCGGCCGTCTCACCAAAAGATCGACAGACGCGGCACCATGTTCCAGCGCAACGGCGGCATTGTCGAAGGCCGAAGCGCCGGCACCAAGAACCACGACCCGCTTTCCGGCCAAACCCGGGAAATCGATCGCCTCGGCGGTATGCGCATAATGCGTCCGCGGCAGCGCATCGCTGATCATGGACGGCACTTGCCAACATCCGGTGCCCTCAATCCCCGTTGCCAGCACAACCTTTCGCGTCAACAGCCGCGGCAAAATCTCACCACTTCTGACATCACGCGCATGAATGGCGAGCACATCCGAAGTGAGCGGCTCGATATCGAACACTTCGGTATGATTTTTGACCGATATGCCAATCGTCTCGCGTAGCCAGAGCAGATATTCTTGCCACAGGTCGCGTGGAATCTTGCCGAGCTTGTCCCAGGCTTGTGCGCCGAACTTTGCCTCGTACCACGCACGAGCCGTTAAACTGGGAATACCAAGATCGGGGCCTGTCACGGATTTAGGTGTGCGCAGCGTATCCATGCGCGCAAACGTGGACCAGGGCCCTTCTTGTCCGCTGGCACTGCGGTCGAGAACGATAACGTCAGTGACCCGTTCGCGGATAAGGCCGAACGCGATTGACACACCGCTCTGGCCGCCACCGACGATGATGGCATCATGGACATGCTCACCCTGGAATTGCGACGGCACCACCCAAATGCGCGACGGATAGCCAAGGCACTGCAGCTCATATTGCGCGCGGCAAGCCAGCTCATCCAATCCAGACGCGACCATTCAAAGCTCCAAGCGACGCCGCTTCGTGGCATCGCCAACATGACAGCGCTTGCCAGCGCCCTGCAGGTCCCTCGCAAAATCTCTCGCGATCTTTTCGAAGGAGGAGCTTGACCCGATTTTCCGGCCGTCAAAGCCAATTGATGGTTTGCAAGCCACGTGCCAGACGCAAAGTGACAGCCAACAGCTTCTTTCGTGGCTGATCGTAAGGCGATCTTCGGCCCATGCTACGCTTCCGGACGAAAGCGCGCCCAAGCTTTGAGCATCCAGCATTACGGCTAGGCAATGACGCGCCGTTAGCGGCCTGCCGCGCTGGTGCCGATATAACGGCTGGTCGGCAGCGGACTGGCTGCCTGCATATCTGCAAATTTCACCACGAAAGCCTCGAGGCGCTTCGCCAGAGCGCGCGATTGCGCAATGCGGGGCTCGAGCCGCTCAAGCGCGTCCACAATGTCGTTTCGCAACTTGCCGGTATCGATCGAGACCATGCGTTTGTCTCGTAGTACGAAGCGCCCACCAACCATCACGTCCGAAACCGACGACGAATCCTCCGCCGAGACGATCTGGTTGAACGGATCGTTGAGCGGAATGAAGTTGAGACTACCGAGATCAAGAAATGTCAGATCTGCGATAAAACTCTCAGCAACACGTCCGCATTGCGGCAGGCCGAGCACCGCAGCACCGGAGATCGTCGCAGCCCAAATCACCTCCCGCGCACTGAGCCATTGCTCGCGCGGATCGCCGAAGACCTGCGACGAAAACGAGGCCAGCCGCATCGCCTCGAACATATTGAGCGCATCGGAGGAATTGGCGCCGTCCGTGGCGAGCCCGACAGGAATGCCGCGGTCCAGCATCGGCCGGATATGCGCGATGCCGGAGCCGAGCCGGTAATTCGACGCTGGGATATGCGCGACACGGCATTGATAGGCTGCGAGGCGATCAAGGTCCGCATCATCGAGCCACACGCTATGCGCCGAGACAAACCCGGGCCGGAGCAATCCAAGATCGGCGAGATGTGCGAGCGCCGACTTGCCATAGACCTGTCGCGCGACGACGGCCTGAAGCCGCGATTCCGCAATATGCATGTGGATGGGCAAATCGAAACGTTCTGCAAGGTCGGCACAGTCCCGCATGAACCCATCCGTACAATGATGCGGGATTGTCGGCGCAATCGCGAGCGAGATCCCCGCCGGCAGCGCGTGCCTTCCGACAGCGACATCTGTCACAGCGGCGATGATATCTGCTGCCGGAGCCAACGAAGCGGCTTTCACCTGTTCACGCAGTTCTTCCGGCAATGCGTCGGTCAGTCCGGGAATGGCCTGGAACAACGAGCGATCCGCGATCATTGGCGCCAGCACGGCACGCATTCCGGCATCGGAATAAGCCTGCGCGACTGCCGCCATCCCGGCAGCGCTCGGCTGAGGAAATTCGTAAACCAGATCGAAACAGGCGGTGCAGCCTTTTGATATCATGTCCACCGCACCGAGCAGCGTGGACAGATACATGATCTGCGGGTCGCGGCCGCCGCCCAACCAGGGACCATTAGTCAGCGAGGCTTCCAGCGACCATCGATCCGCCACGCCCTTCATCAGGTTCGCATGACCATGCGTATGGGAATTGATGAGACCCGGAATGATGAGGCGATCGTGTGCGTCATGCACAACGACGTCGCGGGCGATGTCCGGCTCATCACCTGGTGCAAGCAGTGCTGCGATCACACCGTCGCGTATCAGCACATCGTGTTTTATGCAGCGACCCTTCTGCGGATCGGCGATCAGCCCACCACGAATCAGAATGTCATGCGTCACGATGCTGAACCATGACTGGGATGCATCCTCATCCAGTGACGCGCAACATCGCCACGGCTCGCGAGCCAGACATCGGGATGCCGCGAAACCTCGTCCAGAAACCGGGAAATCCCTTCGAAACGCGACGGTTGTCCGCTGATGCGATTATGCAGGCTCACCGTCATCATGCGTGGCCGTCGCGCACCTTCTCCGTGGAGAACGCGGAACGCACTCATCAGATGCTCAAAGAATTCGAGCCCGGTACCGATCTTGCCACTTGGCAGACGATTATCGTTGTGTGTGAAGGTATGGGGTACGACAAGGCGAGCACCTTTTTGCCCATGAACCCAGAATGGCAGATCATCGGCATAGCTGTCGGCATCGTAGATAAAACAGTCATGCTCCGATATCAGATCGCGCGTTCGCTCGCTCGATGAATACCGGCTTTGCCATCCGGTCGGCGCACGGCCGAGCGTCCGTTGCAACGAATTGACGGCAGCGACAATCGCCGCACGCTCCTCAGTCTCGCTCATCAGAAAATGCCGGGCAAACCGAAAACCGTGACAGCAGATATCGAAGCCGGCCTCACGGATCGCTGACGCAGCTTCGGGATGACGCTCCAGCGCCTGCGCGCAGGCACCAAGCGTGACCGGCACGTTGCGTTCACGGAACAGATCATACAATCGCCAGAAGCCGACCCGCGAACCATATTCAAACAAGCTTTCTGCGACGAAATCACGTGTACCGGCCGGAACTTCGCCAGCATTGCCATCCGTCAACGCAATCTCAGTTACGGCATCGCCATCCGGTACCGAGGGCTCAGCGCCTTCCTCAAAATTAAGAACAATTACCAGCGCAAGGCGTGCACCTTTCGGCCATTGTGGATCAGGCGGCGTCCGTCCGTAACCGCCAAAATCGCGCTCGGACGTCAAGTCAGGAACTCCCGATCTTCAA
>JAEXXW010000683.1 GCA_023405565.1 Pseudomonadota bacterium | reverse complement strand
TTGATGGACACAACCAGAACGTGCGGCCCGGTCGGGGTGGGCGCCTCTTTCTGCTTGGACGGCGCCGCAGGCTGCTTGGTTGCCAACGGCCTAGCGGGTTGCCGGATGGCAGGACGGGAATACCGGTCCGGCCGATAGCGCATCTCCGGCGGAAAACCATCGGGAGCATAGCGATGATAGGAGAAAAACCCGTCCTGCGCCGTGGCCGGGTCCGGAGAAAAAACCGCAGAGCCAACAAGGCCGGCAAGGGCCAGGGCGCTCACACCTGCGAAATACGCGGCCTTTGGCAGGCGCGAAAATACGCTCTTGCTTTGCACGTCAAAAATCCTCAAACCCCGGGCGGTCACCACTTTATTCGCCGAATCCGAACATAATGTTAGTAAGCGCAACCCCTGCGGTCATGTCTGTGACGTGTTGGAGCCGCCTGCGGTTCAATGGTGTTGCTTTTGCGATGGATTCCTGCCCATTGGCCGGCAGCAGCCTCCTGTGAGGAGAGGATCATGAGTCAAGCCGCTGAAAAGCTCTCTGCAAAAAGTCCCGTTTCCATGAAAGACGCCCACTTCAATTGGGAAGATCCGCTCGATCTCGAGGGAGAACTGACCGAAGAAGAGCGTATGGTACGCGATACCGCGCGGGGGTATTCGCAAGATAAGTTGATGCCGCGTGTGATCGAGGCGTATCGCAACGAAACCGTAGACCGCGACATCCTGCCCGAAATGGGCGCTCTGGGCCTGCTGGGCCCAACCATCCCCGAGGAATATGGCGGGGCCGGTCTTGGCTATGTTGCCTATGGTTTGATCACCCGCGAGATCGAGCGCATCGATTCCGGCTATCGCTCGACGCTGTCGGTGCAGTCGTCGCTGGTGATGTATCCGATCTATGCCTACGGCACCGAAGCGCAGCGCAAGAAATACCTGCCGAAGCTCGCCAGCGGCGAGATGGTCGGCTGCTTCGGCCTGACCGAGCCGGATCATGGGTCAGACCCCGGCTCGATGGGGACCCGTGCCGAGAAGGTGCCGAATGGCTATCGCCTGACCGGTGCGAAGATGTGGATCTCCAATTCGCCGATCGCCGACATTGCCGTCGTCTGGGCGAAGCTCGACGGCAAGATCCGTGGCTTCATCGTCGAACGCGGCACCGAAGGTTTTTCAACGCCGAAGATCGAAGGCAAGCTGTCGCTGCGCGCGTCGGTCACCGGCGAGATCGTGCTCGATAACGCCTTCGTGCCGGAAGACGCCCTGTTGCCGAATGTATCGGGCCTCGCCGGTCCGTTCGGCTGCCTCAACAATGCCCGCTATGGCATTGCCTGGGGTGCGCTTGGCGCTGCCGAATTCTGCTGGCACGCCGCGCGTCAATACACGCTCGATCGCAAGCAGTTCGGTCGTCCGCTGGCTGCGAACCAGCTCATCCAGAAGAAGCTCGCCGACATGCAGACCGAGATCACGCTCGGCTTGCATTCCGCGCTTCGTCTCGGCCGCCTGATCGAGGCCGGCCGTGCGGCGCCGCCGGCGATTTCCATGCTGAAGCGCAACAATTGCGGCAAGTCGCTCGACATCGCCCGCGTCGCCCGTGACATGCATGGCGGCAACGGCATTGCCGACGAATTCCACATCATGCGCCATGTCGCCAACCTGGAAACCGTGAACACTTATGAGGGTACGCATGACATCCATGCGCTGATCCTCGGTCGTGCGCAGACGGGTATTCAGGCATTCTTCTAAAGAGCGTGATCCCGAAAGCTGAAAGCCGGTTTTCGGGATCGAACATGCTCCACGAAGAAAACAAATGGATCTGACATCGGCTTCGTTATTGTGTGCCGCCGGCATTGTCGGCGGCACACTTGCGACTCTGGCTGGTGGCGCCGGACTGGTGACGTTTCCCAGTCTTTTGGCCGTCGGCCTTCCTCCGGTCGTTGCCAGTGCGACCAATCTGGCTGCGCTGACGCCGGGCAGCTTCCTTGCGGCACTGATTGACCGGACGCAATTGCCGCCGCTGGACCGCGCCTTTGCCGGCCTCGTCTTCGCCTCGGTCGGCGGTGCCGCGCTTGGTGCGGCGCTTCTGACAGTCACCTCGACGCGCGTGTTCGAACTCCTGGTGCCGCTGCTGCTTGGCTTCGCCACGATCCTGTTCGCCTATGGCGACCGGATCAGCGCGGCGATCCGCGCGCGTTCGCTGAAGCGCCATGGCCGCGAGCCGGAGATCAAGGTGACGTCGATCCCGATGCTGCTGCCCGTCTCCGTTTATGGCGGCTATTTCGGCGCCGGCGTTGGCGTGTTGATGCTGGCCGTGCTGTCGCTGGCGACGGGCGGCGAATATCGGCCAGCCAATGCCGTCAAGAATCTGGTCGCAGCCTTCAACGGTGTCGTCGCCGTTTTCATCTTCGCCGTGCAGGGCGTGATCAACTGGCCGGCCACGTTCGCCATGATGGCCGGAGCGTTGATCGGTTCGCAGATCGGCACGCGCATCGCACGCTATGCGCCGCGCGAAATCATGCGCTGGGTGGTGATCGTCATCGGCGTCTTGCTGACGGCCACCTATATGTGGCGCTACTGGTTCTGACGTAAGGCGTTTTCGAGCGAAGTGGGTGCCGGTTCGCGTGAAGAAAACGCGTCAAAAGAAAAGTTGGCGCCGCGGCTTTGATCCCATCAAAGCCGCAAAGGTGCCCGTATCTCAGCCGGTCTTTGTCATCTGGCACAGCGTGACGAGCCGGTCGACCATCGCGCTGTTGGGCTCGGCCAGATCGGCAATGACGTTGAAATGGTGCATGCCGGGTACAGCCTCGTAACGCGTCTTCACGCCCTCCGCGCCCCATGCGTCGGCCATCGCCTTCGATTGCCGCAAGAACTCCGGCAATTCCGCCCCTCCGACGACGATATCGAGCGTCTTGCCTTTTGGCGCCGGCCAGAACAGCGGCGATGACACACGTGCGCTGGCTTCGTCGAGCTTGTAATCCGCATTCATGTCGGTGTGCACGAGCGGTGTCAGATCGAACACGCCGGAGATTGCATAACCGACGGGAACGAGATCGGCCGGCGCGCCGGCATCGCGTGCGGTCCAGTCGGTTGCCATCATGCAGGCCGTCAGATGCCCGCCAGCGGAATGACCATAGACCATCAGGCGCTGGCCGAAGCGCTTCCACAGGAACAGCATGGCCGCGCGTGTCTGATCGATGATCTCGGCCAGCGTCGCCTGCGGGCTGAGATCATAGCCCGCCATGGCGACGTTGACGCCGCGCTCGGTCAGACCGCGGGCGAGGTGGCTGTGCTCCTTCGGGCTGAGCGCGCGCCAATAGCCGCCATGAATGAAGACGGCCCAAGGAGCGTCTTTTGGTCCATTCTTGTCCGCGTGAAACAGGTCGACGATCTGCCGGCTGGTCGAGCCATAGCGCACATCGAGTTCGGCGCGGCCCTGTTTGATCATGGCGTCGCGATAAGCCGCGCCGTCCTTCTCCCATTGCACCATGAATTGCGGGAATTCCGGCACATGCGCGCGATTGTTGTAGGCCGCGTTATTGTCAATCGCCATAACTGTTCTCCCGCGCCCGACGCGCAACATGACAAGGCGCGGGAGATTGCTTCAATGATCCTTGCGGATCAAGTGTTAGAGCATGATGCCGAAAAGTGTGGAGCGGTTTTCGGACGACATCATGCTCCAACTTAAGAATCGATCACGTTTATGGTCTTGGATCGATTCGATCCAAGACCATCGTGATCTATCGTTTGATTTGGGCCTTCAGCGTCGATTGAACTGCGCGGTCGAAGGAATCGGCCGTCCTGACCGGCTGCTTCTTCTGCTGTTCGGTGACGAAGGCATCGCGCTTCTTGACCAGCTCGGTCATGCGGTCAATCAGTGCCTTGCGCTCGCTCATCTGCCTGGTGATGGCGGCCTGCCGTTCCTCGGGCTTCATCGTCCGCATGGAATCCGGCAGCTCATCATCCTTCACTGCCGAGAGGGCCTGACGGCCTGAGGCGACATCGGCCACGAGATCGCCGCTGCCAGTGATCGCTTCGGCCGCGCTCGCGGTGCGGGCGCGCTTGTTCAGATAGCCGGCCATGTCCGCCGCCGCGGGCTTGGGTGCGCTCGCCGCCTGCCGGACCTTTTGTTCGACGCTGGAGCGTTGGAGCCGCGGGCCATAGGGGATCACGGTGCCGTTGAGCTTTTCCTGCAGTTTGATGATTTCGATATCGAACGGTGTTTCGATCACCACCAGCTTGCCGCCATCCTGCGGGATCGGGATGTATTCGCCGTCGCCCATCTGCGCGATCTCGCGCCAGACGCGCAGCGTGTCGCGCGCCTCGCCGGCCTGGACCGCGTTGACGACAATGTCCTTCTGCTTCGCCAGCGCCAGCACCTGCGGATACTTCATGTCCTGCTGGTAATCCATGTGCGGCGGCGCATCGCCGACCAGAAAGACGATGCGGCTGACCTCCGGTCCCGATGTCCAGGACAGTTTGGTGATGCCTTCATGCAGGGCTTCGTTGACGCTCTCCGGCCAGTCGCCGCCGCCACGGGCGCGCAGCTCCAGCAATTGCGCATACAGGTCTTGAATGTCGGTCGTCAGTTCAACGCGCTTGGTCACGTACTCATCGCCGATGTCGCGATAGACGACGAGGCCCATCCGGATATCGGCACCGGGATTGTCATCGATAATGGTCGTGGCGATCGACCAGATCTTTCTCTTGGCGCCTTCGATCAGCGACGCCATCGAGCCGGTGGTATCGAGCACGAAGGCGACCTCGACGGTCGGTTTTGCGTAAGCGGGAGCGGCGGAAACAATTGCAGACGCAGTCAGAAGCGCGAGCGCGAAGGCTCGCGACAGATAGGC
>JAEXXW010000455.1 GCA_023405565.1 Pseudomonadota bacterium | reverse complement strand
CTAACTATCCGCCCGAGATTCCGATAACGGCTGGGTCAATTGAAGGCCAAGCGGAAGACGCCGCGCTTTCACTTCGTCATCGTTTAGGGCTAGGGTTAGGGGCAATTCAAGACTTGGTCTCATTGCTCGAACAAGAGCTTGGTGTCTATGTTTTTATTCGAAGGCTACCCTCGCGAATATCTGGCCTGTTTGCGTTCGATTCCTCAATAGGCGCATTTGTACTGCTAAACCAGAATCATCCATGGGAAAGACGTGCTTTGACTGCGGCGCATGAAGTTGGGCATTTGATAACTTCTCGTCACGCTGTAGATCTCGTGGAAATCAATGAAAAGCCTGCGACTTCAGAGGAGAAGTTCGCGACGGCGTTTTCGTTGTCCTTTTTGATGCCGGCAGCGGGATTAAGGAAGCGATTTGCTGAAATAACTTCCGCCGAAAACAAGTTTAGCCCGAGGCACCTTATTTTGCTCGCGCACGCATTTCGTGTTTCGCCTGAAGCAATGTGCCGTCGGCTTGAGGGGCTGGGACTTCTTCCTTCGGGTACTTTTGCGAGTCTGAAAGAACGAGGCTTTGATGGAAGTCTGGTTCGCAGAGTCCTTGGGGATCCTGCTCCCGTATCTGAGGATCCTCTCGTAACTCAGCGCGTCGCTCATCTGGCCTCCATGGCTTACAGAAAAGGTCTAGTATCCGAGGGGCAATTGTCGAAGATGTTGCTTATTGATCGTATTGAGCTGCGGGAGATGCTTCAACGATTGGGCGGGAACGAAGTTGATGAGATCGAAGTTCCCTTCCCTTGAATTGGATGGCAGGGACGTGGTTCTGGACGCGAGCGTTTTGATCAATCTGCTCGCGACTGAAATTCCCGGCAAGATACTGCAAGGTCTCGGCGTCAAAGCCTTCGTGGAAGAGCGGACTTTGGCCGAGGTTACCAGGCATCCAGTTCCGTATCATGATCTAGCTACAACTTTGGAAGGCTTGTTTAGGAGCGGTCTTCTTACCCTCGGCAAATTGAATGGGGCCGGCCACACCTTATTTTACGAACTAGTAGCCAATGACATCGTAGGGGGGCTAGATGATGGTGAGTCGGCGACCATCGCTTTCGCGATAACGCAAGGACTTCTTGCTACAATAGACGAAAAAAAAGCTACCCGTATAATGAGAGAACGGTGGCCGTCTAGCCACCTCGCTAACACAGTTACATTGCTGGCTCAGCAGAAATTGGTAAATTTCATTGGCAGAGATATGCTCTCAAGCGCCTGCTGTTCAGCTGCTCGATATGGACGCATGCACATTCCCAGCGATGCAAAAGAATGGTTCGCGACGGTTGTTGGAAACGCGCGGGTGGGTAAGGAAAATAATCCTTGACAGCGTGACGCTGTCGGGGTAGGGTTTGCGCAATCTCCACAATTGAATCTGTGAGCGCGTTACAGCGCTGGACCCCACCCCGTCCGCCTTCGCGGTGCGTCGGCGGCCGACCCTCCCCTTGCAGGGGAGGGAAAAGAAAAAGCGCCATGCGCTAGCCATCCCATGCCCTTATCCGCCCACATCAAGCCCGAACCCAATCCGCCGCTGACGCGTGAGCGGGTGATCCGCATCCGCGAGATGTATGCGGAGGGCTTCACCGTCGCGCGCATTCTGGCGCTTTGCCAGACCTCGCTCGGCACGCTCTATGCCTGTCTCGACGGTATGCCGTTCGGGCCAGATGGCGAGCTATGGCCAGAGCTGCCGCGGCGGCGGCAAGTCCTGCACAAGCGCCGGCGCGCGCTGAAGGCGGACAGCGTTTCGCTGGCCAACAGGCTGACGCGCACGGCCGAGCGGCAGGTGCGCGATATCGAGTTGCGGCTGTCGGCGCGGACCATCTCGCCGGTGGACCGGGAGCGCGACGTGCGCATGCTGGCTTCGCTCGCGCGCACGCTGCGTGACCTCCAGGTGCTGCACAAGGCACTGCCGCTGCAGCGCGACTTCGAGCCGGAGAATTACGACGAGTTGCCGGCCGACATCGATGCGCTGCGGCAGGACCTGAACCGCAAGCTTCAGGCGATGGCGGCGGGCGCCGATTTGCCCCGTTTGCCCGACGACAACGCATAGGACCCCAGCGTCTTTGAGCTAAACCTTGCGCATCTTCTGCCTTCGGGCGAAGAGAAGCCATGAACAAGAAGACGCCCAAGCAAAAGCCTGCGAAATCCAAGGACGGCAAATCCGGAGCCTCCGTCGAAATCAAGTCGCTGACTCACGCCGAAGCCCGGACCGTGGTCATCGGGCTGATGCTGACGATGTTCCTCGGGGCGCTGGACCAGACCATCGTGGCTACGGCATTGCCGACCATGGGCCGCGCCTTCAACGATGTCGAGAATCTGTCCTGGGTGGTCACGGCCTATCTTCTGACCGCGACCGCCAGCACGCCGCTCTATGGCAAGCTGTCCGATATTTACGGGCGGCGCGCGGTGATGTTGACCGGCATCGGCATCTTCATTGTGGGCTCGATCGCCTGTGCGCTGGCGCCGAACATGTGGGCGCTGATTCTCGGTCGCGCGGTGCAGGGCCTTGGCGGCGGCGGCCTGATGTCGCTCGCGCAAACGATCATCGCCGATATCGTGACGCCGCGCGAGCGCGGCCGCTATCAGGGCTATATCGGCGCGGTGTTCGCCTCATCGTCGATCGGCGGGCCGGTGCTGGGCGGCGTGCTGACCGAACTCGTGCACTGGTCGCTGATCTTCTGGATCAACCTGCCGCTCGGACTGATCGCGCTCGGCATGACCAGCAATGCGCTGCGTCATGTGCCGCTGCAAAAGCGCAACCACGCGCTCGATCTTCCGGGCGCCGCATTGATGATGATGGCGGCGGTGTCGCTGCTGCTGGCGCTCACCTGGGGCGGTGTGCGTTTCCCCTGGCTGAGCTGGCAGATTATCGCGCTGCTGCTCGGCTCGGCATTGTTGTGGAGCCTGTTTTCGTGGCGGCTCTCGGCCGCACGCGAGCCGTTCCTGCCGCTGACGGTGCTGGCCAATCCGATCGTGCGTTGTGCGACACTGGCCGGCACCTGCTGCATGGGCACGCTGGTCGGCATGACGATCTTCATCCCGGTCTATTTCGAGGCGATGCTGCATTTCTCCGCCAGCCAGTCCGGACTGGCGCTGATTCCGCTGATGGGAGCGACGGTGGCGGCATCGACGGTGACGGGGCGGATGATGGTGGTGGTCGATCACTACAAGCGCATGGCCGTGGCCGGCGTTGTCGTTGCGATCATCGGGCTTGGTGCCTTGTCGATCTGGCCAGTGGGATTGCCGCTCTGGGGTCTGATCCTGCTGCTGATGGTGGTCGGGCTCGGCATCGGCGCGGTGTTCCCGATCACGACCGTCGGCATGCAGAATGCCGTGATGCGCGCGCATATGGGTATTGCCACCGGCGCGATGAACTTCTTCCGCTCGCTGGGCGCCGCACTCGTGGTCGCGCTGTTCAGCGCCATCGTGCTGGGCGGCATTGGCGGAGCGGGTGGTGTCTCCGTCGAGTCGTTGGCGCGTACGGCCTCGGAGCCTGCGCTCGCCTATGCCTATCGCTTCGTGTTTCTGGCAGCGATGCTGGTCTTGTGTTTCGGGCTCGCCTTCCTGATCGCGATGGAAGAGAAGCCGCTGCGGGGGCCGGTGAAAAATCCGGGCGA
>JAEXXW010000386.1 GCA_023405565.1 Pseudomonadota bacterium | reverse complement strand
GAGCGGCACCAGCGAGCGCACATCGACCACTTCGCAATCGATGCCGTGTTCGGCCTTCAGCTTTTCGGCGGCTTCGAGCGCGCGCGGCACCATCAATGCCAGAGCAAGAATGGTTGCGTCCTTGCCCGGCCGCACGATCTTCGCGGTGCCGAGCGTGTCGATGATCTCGCCGTCGGGCACTTCGCCCTTGGTCGCATACAGCGACTTGTGCTCGAAGAAGATGACCGGATCCGGATCGCGCACCGCTGCCGCAAGAAGACCGACGACATCGCGCGGACTCGATGGTGCGACCACCTTCAGGCCCGGGATCATCATGCACCAGTTCTCGACGCTCTGCGAATGCTGCGCGCCAAAGCGCGAGCCCGCGCCATTGCCGGTGCGCACGACCAGCGGACATTTCACCTGCCCGTTGGTCATGTAGCGGCTCTTCGGGAATTCATTGGCGATATAGTCGAAGCACACCGCCAGAAAGTCCGAGAACATGATCTCGGCGATGGGCTTGAGGCCGGTCATCGCCGCGCCCATGGCGGCACCAAGGATCGCCTGTTCGGAGATCGGCGTATCGCGCACACGAAGCGGACCGAACTGTTCGTAAAGACCGACGGTTGCCTTGAACACGCCACCGGCCTTGGCCACGTCCTCGCCGAGGAAGACGACATCCGGGTCACGCGCCATTTCCTGCGCAATGCCGCGCGCGACTGCGTCGCGATAGGTCAGTTCCGCCATGCGAAACCTCCATCGGCATAGACGTCGGTCATGATGATATCCTGCGGCGGGATCGGTGCTGCCTTGCACTTGTCGGTCGCTTCATCGACCTCGCGCTTGATGCCGCTTTCAATGCCGAGGATCACATCCTTGTCGATGCCAAAATCCAGCAGGCGCTCGCGATAGATCTTGACCGGATCGCGTTCCTTCCATTTTTCGAGTTCGCCTTCGGGGCGATACTTGGCTGGATCGGCGCGCGAATGTCCGCTGTGCCGATAGGTGATGCACTCGATCAGCGAGGGGCCTTCACCCTTGCGTGCCTTGTCATAGGCCGCCATCGCTGTGCGATAGACTTCGTCGGCATCGTTGCCGTCAACGATGATGCGCGGCAGCCCGTAAGCCGCGGCGCGATCGGCTGCCGGATGCGGCACCGCCGTCACGTCGCCGATCGGTGTGTATTCCATGTAGTGGTTGTTTTCGCAGACGAAGATCACCGGCAGTTTCCAGATCGCTGCGAAATTCAGTGCCTCGTGGAAGGCGCCGATGTTGGTCGTGCCGTCGCCGAAGAAGCAGACCGACACGTCACCCTGCCCCTTGTATTGCGCACGCCAGGCGGCACCGCAGGCGATCGGCAGATGTGCGCCGATGATGGCATAGGAGCCCATCACGCCATGATCGACCGAGGTCAGATGCATGGAGCCGCCCTTGCCGCGCATCAGGCCGTTGTCACGGCCCATCAACTCGCCGAGCACCTGCTCCACCGGCACGCCACGCGCCAATGTGTGAGCGTGACCTCTATAAGTGCAGAAAGACAGATCGCCGGGCTTCATGGCCGCGGCGAAACCCGCGGCCACCGCCTCCTGCCCGAGCGACAGATGGCTTGTGCCCTTCACCAGATTTTGCAGGAACAGATCGAAGGCGCGCTGCTCGGCTTCGCGCAACAGGAATTGCAGACGGTATAATTCAAGCCGCGCGTCCTCGCCGATATCGTCATTGAGGCCGGGCGCAGATTTGGGATTCTGGGCTTTGTCCAGCATTGTTGTCCTTTAGGCTTCCTCGCGGGCAGGACATTAGCGTGCGATCCACAAAAGTGGAAACCGGTTTTGCGTTCGATCGTCACGCTTAACCCTTTGACAAGCCGTGCAATCTTTTCAGAGCCGCTTACCTGTCAGGCAGGACCGCGCACTCTTTCACGATGCAAAAGATAAAGGCCGGAACCGATCACGACGGACGCACCGGCGAGGGTCCAGTTATTGGGAACATCACTGAACACGAGATAGCCCAAGGCGGTTGCCCAGACGAGCTGGGTGTACATGAACGGCGCCAGCACGGAGGCCGGCGCAAGCCGGTGCGCGACGATGAGCAGGTAATGCCCGAGGCTGCCGAAAGCGCCGAACACCACCATCAGGAAAATCACCCACGGGTTGTCCGGCGTCGACCAGACGAAGGGCAGGACTGGCAGCATCGCGGCGGCACCCAGAATATTGGCGTAGAAAAGCGTGGTGTCGCTCGAGTCGGATCGCGACAGGATGCGTGTCAGGATGATGTAAAATGAATAGAAGAGAGCGCTGCCGACGCAGTAAAGCGCCGCCCAGTGGATGCCACCGACCCCCGGCCGCGTGACCAGCAATACGCCGGCGAAGCCGACCAGAATGGCAACCCATCGGCGCCAGCCGATCCATTCTCCCAGGAATGGGCCAGCAAGGATCGCCACCAGAAACGGTATCGAGAACAGGATCGACAAGGCCTGATCGAGTTGCAGATATCGGAAGGCCATGAAATTCGTGACGGTGGAGCCCAGCATCATGGCGGCGCGTAAAATTTGCAGTCCCGGGCGCTTGGTCCGCATCAGCCCTGGCCGCGACCAGGGATTCGATACAAGAAACGCGAGGACAAAGCCTCCCGTGTAGCGAGCCCACACAACCTGCAGGGTATCCATATAGCTGTTGAGATATTTGGCCGTAGCATCGAGGCAGGCGAAGGCCGCAACGGCGGCACACATCAGCCCGATTCCGGTCAGGCGGTGGCGGCGATGAAGACGAGCGGCTTCGTCTTCTACGGGGGGGCGTTGGTTTGATTGCATCGCAGCAAACTATAGAAGCTTGACGAACTGAGCGAGACAGCAGCGCGTATGCCCAGCCTGCCAAGCTTGTCATTGCTTTGTCGTGATCTGCGCTGTAATCTTTCTAGTGTGGGGCTTGTGACGGTCGCCCCGCTTCCCTCCAAGGCTATCAGGCCCAAGCACCGTCTCCTTCGTTGATGGAGGAGGCGTATGTCTATGAATTTTTCAATCACTCCGACAGAACTCTGGCGCGCGATTGGTGCAGAGCCTGCACCAATCATTGTCGATGTGCGGCCGCCCGAAACGATCGAAGCGTCGAATGGTCTGTTGCCAGGCTCGATCTTGCGCGATCCGCATGATGCGAAGGCATGGTCGTTCGGAGACGATACCGGACTCATCGTCGTTGCGTGCAGAGAAGGACACGAACGCAGCCAGATGGCGGCGGCACATCTACGCGCCCGCGGTCTGGATGCGCGCATGCTGGACGGCGGTTATGAGGCATGGCGCGCGGCAATGTTGCCGGTGATCGATCGCGCCACCCTGTTGCGGATCGTGCCAGCGTCCCCGAGCCTTTGGGTGACGCGGCGTCATCCAAAAATCGACCGCATTGCATGTCCGTGGTTGATCCGGCGCTTCATCGATCCGCAGGCGCGTTTTCTGTTCGTGGATCCACCGGAGGTGCTGGCGGTTGCGCGCGAAGCGGATGCTATCCCGTTTGACATTGTGGGCGTCGAGCTTTCGCATGAAGGTGAGCGTTGTTCGTTCGACACCATGCTCAAGCTGTTCGGGCTTGAAAGAGAACCATCGCTGGCGCGCCTCGCGCTGATTGTGCGCGGTGCGGATACCGCGCGGCCAGATCTCGCCGCGGAAGCGGCGGGTCTGCATGCAGTATCGATTGGCTTGTCGGCACTGTCCGGTGACGACGATCATGGTCTCCTTCAGCGCGGCTTTGTCATTTACGATGCGTTGTTTACATGGCTGAGATACGCATCGGACGAACGCCACAATTGGCCAGCAAAAGCCGCCTGACATGACAGCAGAGCAAGTGGCGAAGGGCATAGTCCCGACGCCAAGTTTTTCCGAAGCCTTCCGGGTTTGGCTGAAGATCGGCTGCCTGTCGTTCGGCGGGCCTGCTGGACAGATTGCGCTGATGCATCGCATTGCCGTCGATGAGAAGAAATGGATCGACGAGCCGCGCTTCCTGCATGCGCTGAATTTCAGCATGTTGCTGCCGGGGCCCGAGGCGACACAACTCGCGACTTATATCGGCTGGTTGCTGCATGGCGTGCGTGGCGGGCTGGTTGCCGGCATCCTGTTCGTGTTGCCCGGCGCGCTCTTCATGTTGGGTTTGAGTTTGCTTTATGCGCTGGGTCGCGGCGTTCCGGTGATTGACGGGGCGCTATTCGGCATCAAGGCGGCGGTGCTTGTCATCGTCGTAGAAGCCCTGATCCGCATCGGCAGAAGAGCGTTGAAGACGCAATTCCTGCTGATGCTCGCGGCGGCTGGCTTCATCGGCATCTTCTTTTTTGAGCTGCCATTCCCGCTCATCGTCCTTGTCTCGGCCCTGATCGGCTATGGAGTCGCCCGCCGCTCGCCGGCGATGCTCGGCCTGTCGGCCGACGCCGAGGCGCCTGCCGCGCCGATGCCCGACCGCTGGAAGCAATCGCTGACGGCCATTGTTATCGGTCTCGTCCTGTGGTGGCTGCCGGTTGCACTCGCCGTCATCGCGCTCGGCAAACAGCATGTGCTGGTCGGCCTCGGCACGTTCTTTTCGAAGCTTGCGGTGGTGAGTTTTGGCGGCGCCTATGCGCTGATGGCCTATATGGCGCAGCAGGTGGTCGACACGAATGGCTGGATGACGGCGGCGGAAATGGTCGATGGTCTCGGCCTTGCCGAAACCACGCCCGGCCCGCTGATCCTCGTCACGCAATTTGTCGGCTTCCTGGCCGCTTTCCGCGATGCCGCGCCCTTTACACCGTTGATGGCGGGACTGCTCGGTGCGGCCATGACGACATGGGTGATCTTCGTCCCGTCGATGCTGTGGATCTTTGCCGGCGCGCCTTTCATCGAGCAGTTGCGCAGTAACAAGGCGTTGTCCGGCGCGCTCACCGCGATTACCGCGGCGGTGGTTGGTGTGATCCTCAATCTGTCGATCTGGTTTGCACTGCATGTGC
>JAEXXW010000376.1 GCA_023405565.1 Pseudomonadota bacterium | reverse complement strand
TGAATTCGGCGATCCTGATGCCAGGAGAGGTATCGGATAGCGAAGCTTTTGGTCTGCTCGTGCGGTCGGTAGTGAGCGAGATGACCGTGAAATCAGGCCAGAAATGTACGGCCATCCGGCGCATCTTCGTGCCTGAAGCACTGTATGATGCGGCGGCAGACGCTATTTCCGCGAAACTTTCGACGATTACGGTCGGCAACCCGCGTAACGAGAGCGTTCGCATGGGCTCACTTGTGAGCCGGCCTCAGCTGATTGATATCCAGGACGGAATGGCGAAGCTGTCCACGGCAGCCGACGTTCTGTATGACGGCCGCAAGACTCAGCTCGTCGATGCCGATCCGGCCATTGCGGCCTGCACCGGTCCGGTACTGTTCGGAACGAAGGATGCCGATGGTGCCGCCATCGTGCATGACACGGAAGTCTTTGGTCCGGCAGCCACGCTGCTGCCTTATCGTTCGCTCGACCATGCGTTGACGCTGGCGCGTCGCGGCCAGGGCTCGCTCGCTGTTTCGTTGTACGGCAATGATGCAGGGGCGCTTGCAGCCGCAGCCATTGACCTCGCAGCAAGCCATGGTCGTGTGCATGTCGTCTCGCCGGACGTGGCGAAGCTATACACCGGTCATGGCAACGCGATGCCGCAATCGCTGCATGGTGGTCCGGGCCGTGCCGGCGGCGGCGAGGAACTCGGTGGTCCACGTGCGTTGACCTTTTATCATCGGCGTGCGGCCGTTCAGGCCAGTGCTGTGGTGCTTGCAGGACTTGCATCATGAAGAAGCCGCCTGTGAAACTTTCGAAATCCTTGTCGGTCGTGTCGGGATCGTCGAGCGGGATCGGGGAGGCGACAGCGAGGCTTCTTGCGGCCAAGGGCAGCCATGTCATCCTTTTGGCGCGCAACGCCGACCGCCTCGATAAAATCGCAGCCGATATCCGAAGCCGACAAGGAAAGGCGGATGTCTATGCCGTCGATCTGGGGGACGCGAAGGCGCTTGCGGCAACCGCCGCACGCATCGTCGCCGAGCACGGGACACCGGACATCCTGATCAATAACGCCGGGGCTGGCCGCTGGCTGCCGCTGATCGAGACATCGGCGGAGGAAGCCGCCGGCATGATGTCGTTGCCGTATCTTGCAGCCTTCAATCTGACGCGGGAATTGCTGCCGGGAATGTTGCAACGGCGCTCAGGTCAGATCGTCAATATCACTTCGGTTGCATCGCGACTCGCGTGGCGGGGTTCGGCGGCATATTCGGCTGCCCGGTCGGCAATGGAGGGCTTCACCAATGCCCTGCGCGCCGACCTGCAAGGGACTGGTGTCTCCGTCATGCTGGCAAATTTCGGTACCGTTGAGACACCGTACTGGAAGAACAATCCCGGTAGCCGCGAGCACATGCCCGCGCTTGCCGGTGCGATCAAGGTGCTCACACAGGAACAGGTTGCCAATTTCATCGTTCGTGGCATCGAGCGTGACCAGAGAGACATCCTGCAACCGGGAATCTTCAGGTTGCTTTTCCTTCTCAATGAACTGTTTCCCGCAACGCTGTCCCGTTTGTTGAACGGCCAAAGAACCTGATAAATTAAAAAACAGACAGCGGCCGAGCGTGACGCCGGCCCCAGCGCGCGCATTGCGCAGGACATTGCACTGCACAATAGTTCGGCATCGCGCAGGCCTCTGTGCGGGAAAGTTTGGCGTTTGCACGCCTGCGCGATTCGTGAGCAGAGGCCTACCGCGCTGAAACTGCTTTAGAATCCCTCTCAACCAAAACTGGCACGAAGCTTGTAAAGGGAAAGGCGACAGGTGCCCGCGACGGCGGGTGCCTACAACGATCCAACGACGGGTCGACCATAGCAACGCCGCTGTCTCAAGGAGGCGCCCATCCGGGCGCGCCGGAAAGACTGCGGCTTTTTTGTTTTGGCGATCACGCAACGGACGCATCAGGCCCAACCAGAGAGACGTGAGGGAATTCGATGGCAAACGAATTTGATACCGGACGAAAGAAATTTTCGATCAGTCGCCGCGCGCTTTTGAAGGGGACGGCCGGAACGGCGGCATTGCTGGGTGCGGTGAAGACGCAGTTCCCGTTTGGCGTTCCGTTCGCACATGCAGCCGCGCCTGAAACGACCAAAGCTGTTCTCGGTTACATCGCGCTGATGGATGCCTCGCCATTGGTGATCGCGAAAGAGAAGGGCATCTTCGCCAAATACGGCATGCCGGATGTCGAAGTCTCCAAGCAGGCGTCGTGGGGCGCGACGCGCGACAACATGGTGCTCGGGTCGGAGAATAACGGCATTGATGGCGCGCATATCCTGACGCCGATGCCGTATCTGATTTCGGCCGGCAAGGTGACGCAGAACAACGTGCCGACGCCGATGTACATTCTGGCGCGGCTCAATCTCGACGCGCAGGCGATCTCGGTCTCCAACGAATACAAGGACCTCAAGGTCACGACCGATGCCTCGCCGCTGAAAGCCGCCTTCGAGAAGAAGAAGGCCGCCGGCAAGGAAGTGAAGGTCGCGATGACCTTCCCCGGTGGCACGCATGATCTGTGGAT
>JAEXXW010000366.1 GCA_023405565.1 Pseudomonadota bacterium | reverse complement strand
TTCCATGCTCGCGCTCGCGGATCAGCGCGGCTCCCGTCAGGACGATCGACAACATGGTAATCGCTGTAATGACATTGGTGACTGCACCGAACCAGGTCTTTGTGAGCTGCGGGTTGAAACGGGCGCGCAGCGCCAGATCGACCGGAAGGCTGGCATCGCTGCGATAGCGACTGAGGAATTCGCCGATCTCTTTCGTGACGATCGTCTGGATATATCCCCCGCCGGAAAAGGCCTGTGACATGCGGGTCGCATCGATATTGAGCTGGATGGTAGGCGATTTGCCGGCCAGCAGGTCGCGCTGGAAATTCGGAGGGATATCGAGCGCGAAGGTATCGATGCCGGCATCCATGCGATGGTCCATCTCCGGCTGCGCAATCAGACGCGGCGCCGAGAAATAGGGCGGATAGAAGGCGGTCGTGATGCGTGACGAGACCGGAGACTGATCCTCATCCACGATGGCGATCGCAGCCCGGTTCAATGTCTCGGGCATGGCCCGCGAGCCGAAATAGATCGAGAGCGTGAAGGCGTAGATGATCAGGACCAGCATCGACTTGTCCCGGCCAAGCCCGCGCAACTCCTTCACACCAAGCTGATAGATATTGGCCAGCCGCATGGATCAGCCCGCCTGTTTCTTCAGAAAGACCGCTCCAAAGCCGAGCAGGACCGGTATCGCAATGAGCAGAGGCACAAAAGACCCGGCCAGATCGCTGAAATCGAGCGCCTTGGAGAACGTGCCCCGCGACATGGTGACAAAATACGTCGTCGGATAAATCTGCCCGATCAAGGCCCCAGCCCCCTGCAGCGAGGACACCGGATCGATCAATCCGGAATAATGCAACGCAGGAATGAGCGTCAGGAGCGCGGTGCCGAAAATCGCGGCGATCTGACTGGTCAGGAAGGCGGACATCACCAGCCCCATCCCGGTCGAGACAATCACATAAAGGAACGTACCGGCAGCGAGTGTCAGAAAGCTGCCGGTGAAAGGAACGCGAAAAAAGAACACCGCAAAAGCCATCAGCAGCAGGAAGTTCAGCATGGCCAGAACCACATAGGGAATTTGCTTGCCGACCAGAAATTCGAAACGGGTGACCGGAGTCACATAGAAATTGATGATGGAGCCCAATTCCTTTTCCCGCACCACACTGAGCACGGCCAGCATGGCAGGGATCATGAGCAGAAGAAGCGCAATAACCGCTGGCACCATCGCCACAAGGCTTTCGATGCCGGGATTATAGCGGTAGCGGATCGCAAGCTGGAAATCGCCCACGGTTGCCGCTGCGCCATAAAGCTCACGCGCCTTTTGCGTGAGCCAGGCGGCATGAACGCCCTGGACATAGCCGCGCACCGTCTCCGCGCGGGTGGGCATGGCACCGTCGATCCACGCTCCGATTTCCACATTGCGGCCGCGTGCCACGTCCCGCCCAAATCCCGGAGGGATCTCGATCGCCAGACTGAGCTCGCCGTTTCGCATGCGACGGTCGAGATCAGCGTAATCCTGGATCGGCGCTTTCTCGGTAAAATAGCGTGACCCCGCGATCTGAAGCGCATAATCGCGACTGATCGTCGTGTCATCGCGATCGAGAACCGCGAAAGTGAGATTCTCCACGTCCAGATTGATGCCGTAACCCAGAACAAACAGCAGAATGACGCTCCCGATCGTCGCCAGTGTGCCGCGGATCGGATCGCGGCGCAGCTCAAGCGCCTCACGCCGTGTGTAGGCGAACATGCGGCGGATATCGAAGAAGCGACGGGCTGGAGCTTTGGCAACGGGCAAGGCTATTTCATCCGCCGTCACATTCTGCACCGGACCTGGTGCGGACGCCTCCCTTCCTTCGCCGATCGCCTCTTCCAGATAGGCGACGAATGCGTCTTCCAGTGTCGCGGATGAGCGACTGGCAACAATGGCCGCCGGAGTGTCGCTGACAAGAACCTTGCCGGCATGCATCAGCGAAATCCGGTCGCATAATTCGGCTTCGTTCATGAAATGGGTCGAGACGAAGATCGTGACATTGTCCTTGCGGGAGAGATCGGACAGGATCTGCCAAAAGCCGTCACGCGCGACCGGATCGACGCCGGATGTCGGTTCGTCGAGAATCAGAATATCGGGCGAGTGAATCATCGCGACCGCGAGCGACAGCCGCTGGCGGATGCCAAGCGGCAGGGCATCGGGCAGCGCGTCCATCACCTCGCCCAGATCGAAGCGCTTCACCATCTCATCGATCCGGCCGGGGATGGCGTCGGCAGACATGCCGAACAAACGCGCGTGCAGATCGAGATTCTGCCGCACGGTCAGCTCGGTATAGAGGGAGAAAGCCTGCGACATATATCCGACACGACGCCGGATATTCATGTCGTTCGGATCCACCTCGCGACCGAACAATTTGGCGATGCCTTCACTGGCCGGCAACAAGCCGGTCAGCATCTTCATGGTGGTCGTCTTGCCGCATCCATTCGAGCCGAGAAAGCCGAAAATTTCACCGCGCGGAATCCGGAAGCTGACATTGTCGACGGCGGTAAAATTGCCAAAGCGCATCGTAAGATGATCCGCTTCGATGGCGATTTCATCGCCACCGCCCGGCGCCCTTGGCGGAATGACGACATCGCGATGTTCCTTGCGCTTCTCCTCGGGAAGCAACGCAATGAACGCTGCATCCAATGTGGATGCACCCGTCTTTTTCAGAAGATCCGCGGGCGAGCCGGTCGCGAGAATTCGCCCGCCATCCATGGCCGCAAGCC